>JBOHUY010000095.1:0-5632 GCA_050735015.1 Candidatus Dormibacterales bacterium
TCCGCGAGCAGAACAAGGGCGGCCTCATCGTCAACGTGCTCGGCCTGCGCGGGTTTCTGCCCTCCAGCCAGGTCGGCCGGGCCTACTCCGGCAACCTGGAGCAGCTGGTCGGCCAGCGCATCCCGGCCAAGATCCTGGAGGTCAACCGCAAGCGCAACCGGCTCATCGTCAGCCAGAAGGCGGCCGAGGACGAGGACCGGGCCCGCCGCCGCGACGAGCTCTTTTCGAGGCTGGCCGTGGGCGACGTCGTGCGGGGGACCGTGTCCGGGCTGACCAGCTACGGCGCCTTCGTCGACATCGGCGGCGCCGACGGCCACATCCACATCTCGGAGCTCTCCTGGGACCGCGTTTCCAAGGTCACCGACGTCCTCCAGCTGGGCGACGAGGTCCAGGTCAAGGTCATCAAGCTCGACCCCGAGCAGAGCCGCATCTCGCTCTCCCTGCGCCAGCTCCAGCAGGACCCCTGGGAGGAGATCGTCTCCGGCCTCCCGGCCGGGACCGTCCTCGACGGCACGGTCACCAAGACCAAGAAGTACGGAGCCTTCCTCCAGATCGCGGCCGGCATCGAGGGCCTGCTCCACATCTCGGAGCTCTCCTGGGACCACGTGGACAGGACCGAGGACGTGCTCAAGGTGGGGGACGAGGTCCAGGTCAAGGTCATCGGGGTGGACACGCTCCGCCGGCGCATCTCGCTGAGCTTGAAGCAGCTCTCGAACCCGCCCGCCCTCTAAGGGCCGGCCCTCCGCCGCCCGCCGCCCGCCTCCCGGGGGGGCGGGGGCCGCCGCCGGCTCCGGCCGGGGCGCGACCAAGTTCGCGCCCGAGTGAAATCGGAACTCGAAACCCGGCGTTATATTAGGCATGGCGCCGTCCACCGCCCAGGCCGCGGCCGGCGCCCTCCCCCCAAGTGGGGGGGCCGGATTCATCGAGGGAGGAGGTGCTGTCCCCACACCCAGCCCCGGAAGACCAGGAGGATTTACGCCTTGTATCCCTTTGAGAGGTTCACCGAGCGAGCCAAGAAGGTCCTGACGCTCGCTCAGGAAGAAGCCGAACGGTCCCACCACAGCTACATCGGCACCGAGCACCTCCTTCTGGGCCTTCTCCGGGAGGGCGAGGGGCTCGCCGCCAAGGTCCTCAACAACCTGGGCGTCGAGATCGGGAAGGTCAGGCAGACCATCGAGTCGGTCCTGGGCCGGAACGAGCGCATCATCATCCAGCAGATCATCCCCACCTCGCGCGTCAAGAAGGTGATCGAGATCTCCTTCGAGGAGGCGCGCCGCATGGGACACAACTACGTGGGCACCGAGCACCTTCTGCTCGGACTCCTGATCGAGGGCGAGGGCATTGCCGCCCACGTCCTGGAGGACCTGGGGGCGAGCCTGGACAAGGTCCGGGCCGAGATCGAGCGCCTCCTGCACGACTCCACCACGGAGGAGTCGGAACCGGCCCCCAAGCGGCCCAGCAAGACCCCGCTCCTGGACCAGTTCGGCCGCGATCTGACGGAGATGGCGCGCAAGAACGCCCTCGACCCCGTCATCGGCCGCGAGCAGGAGATCGAGAGGGTCATCCAGATCCTGAGCCGGAGGACCAAGAACAACCCCGCCCTGATCGGGGAGCCGGGCGTCGGCAAGACCGCCATCGCGGAGGGCCTGGCCCAGCAGATCACGCTCGGCAACGTGCCCGAGTCGCTCTTCAACAAGCGCGTGCTGACCCTGGACATGGGTGCTCTGGTGGCCGGCACCAAGTACCGGGGCGAGTTCGAGGAGCGCCTCAAGAAGATCCTCGACGAGATCCGCTCCAGCCGCGAGGTGGTGCTCTTCATCGACGAGCTCCACACACTGGTGGGCGCGGGCGCCGCCGAGGGCGCCATCGACGCCGCCAACATCCTCAAGCCGGCCCTCTCCCGGGGCGAGATCCAGTGCATCGGGGCCACCACCCTCAACGAGTACCGCAAGTACATCGAGAAGGACGCCGCCCTGGAAAGGCGCTTCCAGCCCGTCTACGTGGACCAGCCCACGCTGGCCGAGACGATCGACATCCTGCTGGGCGTGAAGGAGCTCTACGAGAAGCACCATCGGGTCCAGATCACCGACCCCGCGGTGCGCTCGGCCGCCATCCTGAGCGACCGCTACGTCTCCGACCGGGCCCTGCCCGACAAGGCCATCGACCTCATCGACGAGGCCTCCGCGCGCGTGCGCATGAGGCTCACGACCACCCCCGAGGACCTCAAAGAGCTGCAGAAGGAGATCAAGAAGCTGCAGCACGACAAGGACGAGGCCATCGGGCGCCAGGACTACGAGGGGGCCGCCTCCCTCCGCGACGGCGAGCGCAAGCTCAAGGACGAGTACTCGCAGAAGGAGGCGCACTGGCGCGACCAGCTGGGCGACGTGGTGCCCGAGGTGGGCGAGGAGGACATCGCCCAGATCGTGGCCGCCTGGACGGGGGTGCCCGTCTCACGGCTGGTGGAGGAGGAGACGAGCCGGCTCCTGCGCATGGAGGACGAGGTCCACAAGCGCGTGGTCGGCCAGGACGAGGCCATCCAGACCGTGTCCCAGGCGGTGCGGCGCGCGCGGGCCGGCCTCAAAGACCCCCGCCGGCCGATCGGGTCCTTCATCTTCCTGGGCCCCACCGGGGTCGGCAATACGGAGCTGGCGCGGGCGCTGGCCGAGTTCCTCTTCGACTCCGAGGACGCCCTCATCAGGCTCGACATGTCGGAGTTCATGGAGCGCCACACGACGGCGCGGCTGGTGGGCGCGCCGCCCGGCTACGTGGGCTACGACGAGGGCGGCCAGCTGACCGAGGCGGTACGGCGCCGCCCCTACTCGGTCATCCTGCTGGACGAGATCGAAAAAGCGCACCCGGAGGTCTTCAACATGCTCCTCCAGATCCTGGAGGATGGGCGCCTCTCGGACGCCAAGGGCAAGGTCGTCAACTTCACCAACACGATCCTGGTCATGACCTCCAACCTGGGCGCGCGCGACATCACCAAGGGGGAAGCCTCCGTGCTCGGATTCCAGGCCGCCCTGGCCGACGCCGACGAGGACGCCGACCGCCGGCACAAGGCCATGAAGACGCGCGTGGACGAGGAGCTGAAAAAGCTCTTCCGGCCTGAGTTCTTGAACCGCGTGGACGCCGTCGTCACCTTCAAGAGCCTGACCCCGGCCCAGGTCAGGACGATCGTGGAGCTGATGCTGAGCAGGCTGCAAAAGCATCTCACCGAGCAGAGCATCCACCTGGAGGTGACCGAGGCCGCCATGGACGTGCTCTCCAAGGAGGGCTTCGACAGGGTCTACGGGGCCCGGCCCCTGCGCCGGGTGATCACGAGCCGGATCGAGGACCCCCTCTCGGAGGACCTCCTGCGCGGGAAGTTCGCCCGGGGCGACTCGGTCGTGGTCGACGCCGGGCCCGAGGGCGGCATCAAGTTCACGGTCAAGCCCAAGGGGAAGGACAAGGAGCCGGCCGCGCCCGCCGCCAAGGAGAACCCCTGAGGGACGGGTGCGTCAGGTGGGGTCGCGCGCGTGCACGACCCCGCCTCCCGTCTTTTCGTGATCGCGCCCCCGAACACTCGTGATCCCCGGCCGCCCAAGGCCGGGGCGACAATCATCGGACCGGCGGGCGGCCCTCGGGGCGATCGCGTCGCGCAGGGAACGTGGGGCAGGGGGGAGGCTAGCCTACGGACCGCCCGCCCCCCCCGCGGCGGGCTTGCACGACGGTGAGGGGAGGCGAGCGTGACGGACACCCGCACCCTGGGGCGGAGCGCCATCCTGATCGTCGAGGACGACGCCGCGGTCGCAGAGATGTACCGCCTCAAGCTCGAGATGGACGGCTACCGCGTGCGGGTGGCGGGGGACGGCGACGAAGGCCTCGCGCAGGCCCTGGACGATCCCCCCGACCTCATCTTCCTCGACATCCACCTGCCCAAGCTGGACGGCTTCGGCGTGCTGGAGAGGCTGGGCGCCCAGACCCGGACGGCGGCGGTGCCGGTCGTCGTGCTCTCCAGCTACAGCGAGCCGGAGCTGGTGGAACGCTGCCGGGCGCTGGGCGCGCGGGAGTACCTGCTCAAGAGCCACACCACCCCCCAAAGGCTCTCGGCCCGGGCTCGGCACTGGCTCGCCGCCTGACCGGAGGACCGCCGAGGGCGGGGATGCCGCCGGCCAGGAAAAGGGCGCGGCGCGAGATCAGGCCTCCCGTGAGCTGACCCCGGGGAAAAGGCTCCGGGAACTGCAGGCGCCGGGTGTCCCGGTCCTCGGGGAGCGCGGGAGGGGGGCGCGCTCATCTGGCGCACACCGAACCCGCCGGGTTAAAAATGGGGCGCCCGGGAGGGTGCATCGAGATGAGCGAGATCGCCGTCGACCCACTGCTGGCTGAGGCCGCGCGCGTCCTCGAGACGGGCGACTGGCGGCGCAGCGCCGCCTCCTGCCGGGCCGCGCTGGCCGAGCGGGAGTCGGCCGAGGCATACCTGGGCCTGGCGACGGCGCTCTGGTGCGGCTACGAGATCGAGCCCGCGCTCGGCCACATGAAGACCGCATACCGGCTCCTTCGCGACGCCGCCCAGGCCGCCCGGGCCGCGCGCGTCGCCTGCTGGATCGCGATGGAGGAGGCCCTGAGGCGGGGCAACCCCAACGTGGCGAGGGGATGGTTCGGCCGCGCCGCCCGTCTCCTGGAGGAGGCGGGCGCCTGCCCCGAGCGGAACTGGTACGCGGTCACGCTAGCCTCCTTCGAGGGTGACCTCGAGGGCCTGGCGCGGGCCGCCGCGGCGGCGGTGGAGGACTCCCGCCGCTTCGGCGACCGGGACCTGGAGATGCTCGCGCTGGCCTGCTGGGGCCAGGCCCTGGTCGGGCTGGGGCGGGTGGGCGAGGGCATGAGACTCCTGGACGAGGCCATGGCCGGCGTGGTGGGCGGGGAGGTGAGCTCTCCCATGACGGTCAGCGACTGCCTCTGCGTGATGGTCACGGCCTGCGAGCTGGCCGGCGACCTGGGGCGGGCCGAGGAGTGGTCGAGGGTCGCCCTGGAGGCTGCCCGGGCCAAGTCACTGGGCTTCCTGGCCGCCACCTGCGCGACCAGCTACGGGTCCATCCTGGTCCTGCTCGGCCGCCACCAGGAGGCGGAGGGGGAACTGCGACGCTCGCTCGAGGTCCTGGAGTCCGGGCACCCCCGGGCGGGGCTGGCGACGCTCGTCCGGCTCGCCGACCTGCGGCGCCGGCAGGGCCGGGGCGAGGAGGCGAAGCGCCTTCTGAGGCGGGCGCCGGACTCGCCGGGAGCACTCCGCGTGGGGGCGGAGCTGGCGCTCGAGGGAGCCGACGGCGATCGCGCCCTCCAGCTCGCCCGCCGGGCCGCGGAGACCGCCCGCGCGGGCCCGGTCAGCGAGCGGGCGGTCGCCCTCGGCGTCCTGGTCCGGGCCGCGGCCGCCCGAGGCGAGGTGGCGGAGGCGCAGGCGGCGCTGGGCGACCTCGAACGGGCGGCGAACTCGGTCGGCACCTCCCTCATGCTGGGGGGCCTCTGGCTGGCCCGCGGTGCGCTGGCCGGTGCCAGGGGCGGCGGCCAGGAATCCATCGCCGCCTACTGGGAGGCGGCGGGGCTCTACTCGGAGGCGGGCGCCGTCTTCGACGCCGCCCAGGCCCGCCTCCGGCTCGCC
>JBOHUY010000096.1:0-2537 GCA_050735015.1 Candidatus Dormibacterales bacterium
TCTGACCGGGCTGCTCGACCGCCAGGGTGTGCCCGAGGCCGGCTTCGTGGGCGTCCTCGGAGGGTTCGTCGTCAACGTCGACTGGTCGGCACTGCAGCCCGTGCAGGGCGGCCCGCTCCAGACCGCCCCCATCGACCAGGCCCTGGCCGCTGCCCGGCAGCTCAACTCGCGGGGAGGGCATCTGGGCGTCAGGCTCAGGGTCTGGGGCGGCGTCCAGGCCCCCGCTTGGGCCAAGAACCTGGGCGGCCCGCCCATCTCCGTCTACGACCCCTACGCGCACGTCGGGGGCACAGTGGGCAGGTTCTGGTCGGCGGCCTACGGCCAGGCCTACCAGCAGCTGCAGGCGGCCCTGGCGGCCCGCTACGACTCCGTGCCGGAGATCCGGGACGTGACGGTGACGCGCTGCTCCACGGTCTACGACGAGCCCTTCATCAGGGACACCGGCGATCCCGGCACCGTGCGCAACCTGCTCGCGGCTGGCTACACGACGGCCGCGGACGAGGCCTGCCAGATGCAGCAGATCGACGCCCAGGCGGTCTGGCACGGCACGCGCTCGGCCCTCGCCCTCAACCCGTATCAGGTCATCAACCCGGACGGAACGGTGAAGACCGACGAGGGCTTCACCGAGAAGATGATGGGCTACTGCCGGCAGGTCCTGGGCGCCCGCTGCGTCCTCGAGAACGACTCCCTCCGGCAGCCCGCCCTCTCAGGGGGCTACTCCAGCATGTACTCCGCGATGGCCTCGTTGGCCCCCGGCATCTGCTTTCAGACCGCGGTCATGTCGAAGGTGGGATCGCTACTGGGCACGATCGGGACGGCCATTTCATTGGGCGCCGCCTCTGTCGAGCTCCCCTACGGCTACCAGGCCCTGGGCCCCACCGCCTTCGCGCCCTTTTCGACGCGCTTCTGACCTCGCTTCCTACGAAGGCCGGCGGCGCGCCGGCCATCCCCCTGACCGGGGCAGTGCGCGGCGGGAAGGGGCCCCGCCGGACCCTGCGCCTCCGGAGCTTGCGCCTAAGGTATGTGGGTGCCGGAGGTGGGTGCGAGATGGTCCTGCCGGGGGCGCGCCGGTGCCCCGGAGGGGCGCCTCTCCGCGGGTGCAGGCGGAGCGTGAGGGCCGGGTGCGGATAGGCGTGCTGACGGGAGGCGGCGACGCCCCCGGCCTCAACGCCGCCATCCGGGCCGTCGTGCGGCGGGCCTTCCAGCTCGGCCTGGAGGCGAGCGGGGTCCAGAACGGGTGGGCGGGGGCGCTCGGCGAGACCTCGATCACCGCCCTCAGCGCCGAGTCCGTGCGCGGAATCCTGCCCCTGGGGGGCACCATCCTGGGCACCTCGAGGACCAACCCCCTCAAGGAGCCGGGCGGCGTCGCCGCCGTGGTCAGGAACCTGGCCCGGCACAGCGTGGACGGCCTCGTCGCCATCGGGGGCGATGACACCCTGCGCGTCGCGGTCGCCGTCCACGAGGCCGGGCAGCGCGTGGTCGGCGTCCCCAAGACGATCGACAACGACCTCGCCCAGACCGAGTTCTGCATCGGCTTCGACACCGCAGTGGGGGTGGTCGCGGAGGCGATCGACAGGCTGCACACGACCGCCTCCGCGCATCACCGGGTGATGGTGCTCGAGGTCATGGGCCGGGACACGGGTTGGGTGGGCATGATCGGGGGCCTGGCCGGGGGCGCGGACATGATCGTCATCCCCGAGTTCCATGTCACCGTGGGCGAGGTCGTCGACCACCTCCGGCGCCGGCGGGGGGAGGGCCGGGACTTCAGCATCATCGTGGTCTGCGAGGGCGCCCGGGTCCCCGGCCTGGAGGAGGTCTCGCCCGAGGGCGCCCGGGACGCCTTCGGCCACGCCCGCCTGGCGCAGCGGGGCATCGGCGAGGCCCTCAGCGCCCGCATCGAGGCCGAGACCGGGTTCGAGACCCGGGTCACGGTCCTGGGGCACCTCCAGCGGGGTGGCTCGCCCAGCCCCACGGACCGCCTCTGGGCGACCCGCCTGGGCGCCGCCGCCGCCGACCTCATCGCGGCCGGGGAGAGCGGCGTCATCCCCGTCCGCCGGGGCGGCGAGGTGGCCGTGGTCAGCCTGGGCGAGGTCGTCGCCGAGGCGAGGCGCGTCCCGCGCGAGCTCTACGAGCTGGCTCACGTCTTCGGGTGAGCGCGGGTGGCCGCGCGCGGGGGTCACGGCCCCGCTCGTCAGCGGGGGCGGAAGGTCTCCTGCGGGTAGTGGGTCTCGCCCCGGGCCAGCATGGCCACGTACTCTTCGATTTTGCGAGCGCGGGTGGCGGCCCGCTTGACGCCGCCCAGTCGGAAGAGGATGGCGTAGCGGTTCTGGCTGGTCAGCCGGGAGAACATGGCGGCCGCTTGGGGGGCGCCGTCGAGGGCGGCTCGAAGGTCGGCCGGCACCTCCACGCTGGCCGGGCCCGCGTAGGCCGCCTCCCAGCGCCCGTCGGCGCGGGCTCGGTCGACCTGCGCGCGGCCGGACGGCCGCATGCGCCCGGCCGCCATCAGCCGCTCGGCCGAGGCCACGTTGTTCTTGGAC
>JBOHUY010000097.1:0-4981 GCA_050735015.1 Candidatus Dormibacterales bacterium
GAGACGAGCGCGGGCCGCTCCACGCCCCGGCCCTCGAGCTCGCCGGCGAGCTCGGCCAGCGAACTCTCGCCCCAGCGCACCCGGGCCGGGTTCGCGTAGACGAAGAGGCCCGAGCTCACAGCGCGGGGCGTCCTGGCCGGTCCGCTGGGGACCGCCGCACGCGGACGCTCGAAGGCATCCGTTAATGCTAAATTACTTGTCCTCATGGCAACTAAGGTGGACTCGCCGCCGGCCCTGGGCGACGACGTCCGGGCGGCGCTGGTCGCCTACCTGGAGGCGGTCGCCCTCTCCGAGCCCATCCAGGCCCAGCTCTGGCAGCAGGCCCGCCTCACGCTCACCCAGCTGACGGTGCTGAGGCAGCTGCGGGGCGCCCCTCTCACGGCCGGCCGGCTGGGCCAGGCGGTGGGGCTCTCGCCCACCTCCGTGACCCGGCTCCTGGACAGGCTGGAGGAGCGCCGCCTGGTCAGCCGGAGGCGGGGCCCGGAGGACCGGCGCTGCGTCGAGGTCCACCTGGAGCCGGCCGGGCTGAGCCTTCTGGGCGAGGCCAGGGTGGTGCTTGGAAGCGACCTGCACCGGGCCGTGGAGTCGATGACCGGGGCCGAGCGCGGGCAGCTGGTCGCCGCCCTGGGCGCGCTCGTGGACCGGGCCCGGGCCGCGGAGGCCTCCCGATGACCGCCCCCGCGGCCGGGCGGGCCGCCCCTCTGCGGGGCTCGAGCTACAGGTGGGTCGCCCTCTCCAACACCACCCTGGGCGTCCTCATCGCGACCATGAACTCGACCAGCATCCTGATCGCGATGCCGGTCATCTTCCGGGGCATCCACATCAACCCCCTCGACCCCGCCAACTTCAGCTTCCTGCTCTGGCTGCTGATGGGCTACATGCTGGTCTCCGCCATCCTGGTCGTGACGGCGGGCCGGATCGGGGACATGTTCGGCCGCGTCCGCGTCTACAACTTCGGCTTCGCCATCTTCACCGCCTCCGCGGTCGCCCTCTCGGTGGTCTGGGGGCAGGGCTCGGCGGGCGCCCTGGAGCTGATCGCGCTGCGCATGGTGCAGGCGGTCGGCGGGGCCATGATGATGGCCAGCTCGGCGGCTATCCTCACGGACGCCTTCCCGGCCGACCAGCTCGGCTTCGCGATGGGCGTCAACATGATCGCCGCCCTGGCGGGGTCGTTCCTGGGCATCCTGGCCGGCGGCGTGCTGAGCGAGTTCAGCTGGCGCTGGATCTTCATCGTCAACGTCCCCATCGGGCTGATCGGGACCACCTGGGGCTTCTGGAAGCTGCGCGAGATCGGGGTCAGGACCCGGGCGCGAATCGACTGGGTCGGGAACCTGACCTTCGCCGCCGGCCTCACCGCGCTCCTGGTCGGGATGACCTACGGGATCGTGCCCTACGGGAGCTCCTCCATGGGCTGGGGCAACCCCTTCGTGATCGGCATGATCGCGGCCGGCGTCGTCATCCTGGTCGCCTTCGTGCTGCTCGAGGTGAGGGTCCCAGAGCCCATGTTCAACGTGGCCCTTTTCAGGATCCGGGCCTTCACGGCGGGCAACGTGGCCGGACTTCTGGCTTCGATCGGGCGGGGCGGGATGCAGTTCATGCTCATCATCTGGCTGCAGGGCATCTGGCTTCCTCTCCACGGCTACGACTTCACGCAGCCCCCCTTGTGGGCGGGCATCTACATGCTCCCCCTCACATTCGGCTTTCTGGTCGCCGGCCCCGTCTCGGGCCTCCTCTCCGATCGCTACGGGGCGCGGCCCTTCGCGACCGGCGGCATGGTCATCTCCGCGCTCTCCTTCGGCCTGCTCATGCTGCTGCCGGCCGACTTCTGGTTTCCCGTCTTCGCGGCGCTCATCTTCCTGACCGGGCTGGCCATGGGCATGTTCGCCTCCCCCAACACGGCCGGGATCATGAACAGCGTGCCCGCCCGGCACCGGGGCGCCGCCTCCGGCATGCGGGTGACGTTCATGAACGTGGGCATGCCGCTCTCCATCGGGCTCTTCTTCACGCTCATGATCGTGGGGCTCGACGCGACGGTACCCTCGACCATGTTCGGGGGCCTGACCGCCCACGGCGTCCCGGCGCCCGTCGCCCACCGGCTCTCTCAGCTGCCCCCCATCGGCTACCTCTTCGCGTCCTTCCTCGGCTACAACCCCCTCAAGACGCTGCTGGGGCCGGTCCTGGGCCAGCTCCCGGCCGGCGACGCCGCCCACCTGACCGGCCGCTCCTTCTTCCCCTCACTGATCTCGGGCCCCTTCCAGCACGGGCTGGTCTTCGTCCTCAGCTTCTCGATCGCCGCCTGCCTGGTCGCCGCGGCCGCCTCCGCACTCCGAGGCGGGCGCTACATCCACGAGGAGGCGCAGGAGCCCTCCCCGCCCCTGGCCGGGGCCCAACAGGGGGCAGGCGCCGCGCGCTAGCTCGAATCCGCAGGCGAAACTGTGGATCTGGTCGCTGGGATCCCGTTCTCAGTCAAAGACCAGACCTTCCGCCTGCTGTTGTCCAGTGCGCCGGCCACCTTTGAGGTGGGTCCGGGCCCCGCGGCGGCGCCCCTCGATCTCCGGTTGCGCCCCTTGCCTACCCTCAGGCGGTGCCCACGATGCTGACCGGCACCAGCGCGGCTCCGTCCCAGAAGAGGTCGGCCTCGTAGCCGCCGCTCGAGGAATCCGTGTAGTGCGCCAAGACGTAGCCGGAGGCGTCGTAGTCGACGCTCATGGCGTAGGCGCCCGTGACCACGAACACCGACCGGGCGCCGTCGAAGGTGACCTGGGCGCCGGTGAGCGGATCGCCGAGGAGCCGCCAGCGGACGCCGGAGATGGTTCCGAGCCCGGCCACCACGTCAGCCTGGGGGCAGTCGGCGGGGCTGAGGACCGTCTTCTCGGTGCAGGCGAGGAAGGCTTCCCGGACGGCGGCCTCGACGATCTGGTCGGAGACCTTCGGCCTGGGGACGGGCCGGAGCCCAGTTGCCGCCCCCAGCGAGGCGACGCTGAAGCCCCTGCCCTGGCCCACGAGGGTGGCCCGGAATCCGCCCCCCACCGGGCGCCGGTCGGCCTCGCCCGCGGGACCCGCGAAGGTCACGACGGTCTGGTAATGGCCCGTCGCCACCAGCCGGCCCTGGCCGTCGACGCCGAAGGTGGCCCCGGCGGTCGGGTCCCCGACCAGCTGCCAGCCGACCGAGGCGGGCGGGGCCGAAGTGCCCGCGTACCACTGCGGGCATCCGGCGGGGAGGGCGTCCGTGGAGGCCGCGCAACGTGCCCAGGCTCGCCCCAGCGCTGCCCGGGCGGCGGCTCGGCCGAGCCCGGTCAGGGCCGGCGCCGGCGAGAGCGTGGCGGAGGCGTGGGCGTCCACCTCCCCGCTCCAGGCCCCGAATAGCGGGGAGGCGGCCAGGCGCACGCGGTGCAGGAGCGGGAAGACGGCCACCGTTCCGGGCGGCCGCCCCGAGCCCAGGGCCCTCCCGTCGATGGAGACCTCGCCCGCGCCCGCAGGGGCCCGCAGCGTTAGCACCGATGGTTCCAGGACCACCCGCCAGGTCGGGAAGAGCCCGAGGCGGGATCCGAGGGGGTCCGCGGTGAGCCTGAGCGTCAGGTGGCGGACCGCGGAGGGGGATCCGTAGGCCACTTCCACTGTGGCGTTGCCTCCCGACTCCCGGACGGCGCCCGTCACCGCGCCCGGATAGAGGCCGCGGTTGCCGGGCACCTGGAGGGCGGACCGGAGGTCGGCCTCCGTGACCAGGCTCGCGTCCGCCGCCTCCAGCCGGGAGCCGTCGACGATGGATACGGCCCAGGCGGCGCCTGCGTCGCCGCGGTTGAGGGCGGCCAGGTAGGCCCGCGCCGCACCCGCCGGGCTGTAGACGCCTTCCACGTAGGCGTCGGCGCCGACCGCCAGGAGCAGGAGCCCGAGGACGGCCGCGCCCGCCATCTCGGCCCGCGCGTCGATCCTGCCCAGCCATGCCCAGACGGTGAGCAGGGGGTCGCCGCGGGCGGGGGCGGGGCGCGCCCCCCGCTCGGCCTGCAACCTCACTCCTCCTCGCCCGCCTCGTAGCGCCGGCGGAGGTCGGCGGCGCGGCCGGTCTGGCCCGTCTCGAGGTAGGCGGCCACCAGCGTCCGGGCGAGGTCCGGGCGCTCGGGGCTGGTCCGGCAGGCCGCCTCCAGGGGGAGCAGCGCCCGGGCCACCTGACGGCGGGCGAGGCAGGCCTCCCCCAGGGCCAGGGCGAGGTCGCCCCAGAGGTCTTGGACCTCCCGGCGGAGCGTGGCCACCAGCTCGCCGGTGGCACCGCCGGTCGCGCTCGCCCTCTCCTCCAGCACCTCCCAGCCGGGCAGGAACCCGCCACCTGCGGAAGACTCGAGGGTGGCCTCCACCTCCCCCAGGAGCTCCTCGTCGAGGATGCCCGCCCGGCCGGCGCACGCGGCCCGCAGCCGGCGCAGTCCGTCGAGGTCCAGCCGGCAGCCGTCGAGGTCGAGGCGGAGGAGCTCCCCCTTCACGACGATGAGGCCGGCGAGCACGGGGAAGGCCTGGCGGAGATCGCTCAGGCGCCCCCTGAAACCCTCGCCCTGCGAGGCGGGGTGGAGCCTCGGGTAGAGCTCCTCAGCCGCCTGCGCGCGGGAGAGGAGGCCGGGCGGGGAGTGGAGGGCGCGCACCAGGAGCACGAGCCAGAGGTACCCCGCCTTCCAGTGGCGGCGGAGCCCGGGCGCGAGGTCATCCCCCCGCCAGAGGAGCTGGAGGTCGCCTACGGTCCGGATCATGAGACCGCCCTCGTCCGCCACGGCCTCGAGGGCCACGGTGCGGGGGGCGGGGGCCGGGGCGCGACCTCGAAGGGGCCAGCCGGCCAGGACCGCACCGGCCACGCCGAAGGCGGCCTGCCCCCAGCCGGCGGGGTCCCCCCCCGCGACCGCCAGGCCTCCCAGGCAGGCGACCAGGGCCCAGACGAGGAAGGTGGTGACGCGGCGGCGCAGGAGGACCACTCCTCCCGCCCCCAGGAGCACATACG
>JBOHUY010000098.1:0-4169 GCA_050735015.1 Candidatus Dormibacterales bacterium
CGCCTCGGCGGCGAGCTCCTCATGACGGTCCGCTCGACCCCGAGAGGAGCGCGCATGGCCACCCCGGAGAGCGCGCTCTTCAATGCCTCCCAGCTGGTCCTCGCCACGGGCGCGGCGGGCCTCGTTCTGCGGGCGTTGGACCCGGGCTGGACCCCATCCACGACCTGGGGCGCCTTGGCCGCGGTGGGGATCGCTGCGGGCTCCTTCTATGCGGTCAGCGAGCTCGCGGTGGCGGCCATGGTGGGGATCCAGACGGGGCGGCGCCCGGACGTCGTGCTCCTCTCCGCGGTGCGGCTGGACGCCCTCGAGAACGCCACCCTCCTGGTGGCCGGCTTCCTGGTCGCCCTGGCCGTCCAGGGCCGGCCCTGGCTGGCACTGCTGCTCACCCTGCCGGCCGCGCTCGCCTTCGTCTCGCTGACCAAGACCACCCAGCTCCTGGAGCAGACCGTCGACGCCGTCGCCGCCCTGGCCGACGTGGTCGACCGTCGCGACCCCTACACGTTCGAGCACTCGCGCCGGGTCGCCGCCAACGCCGTCCGCGTCGCGGGGCGCATGCGCCTCTCGGCGCGCGAGGTGGACCTCGTCGGGATGGCCGCCCGCGTGCACGACCTGGGCAAGATCGGCCTGCCCGACGCTGTCCTCCTCAAGCAGGGCCCCCTCACGGACGAGGAGTTCGCCCTCATGAAGAAGCACCCGGAGATGGGGGTTGAGATCCTCACCCGCTTCCCCCGCTTCCGCCGCGGCAGAGACCTCGTCCTGCACCACCACGAGAGGCCCGACGGTCGCGGGTACCCGGCCGGACTGCGAGCGGGCGCGATCCCTCGCGGCGCCCAGATCATCGCGGCGGCGGACGCCTTCGACGCCATGACCTCGGCGCGCCCCTACCGGTCGGCCATGAGCTGTGAGGCCGCCCTGGCTGAGCTTCGCCGGGGGCGCGGAACCCAGTGGAGCGCCGCCGTGGTCGACGTCCTGGTGGCGCTCGTCACCGAGGGTGAGGCCGAGGCGGAGAGGCGTCCCGCCGCTTCGCCGGCCCAGGTGCCCCGGGCCGCGGCCTGAGACCGTCGACCGAGCCCCAGGGCGCGGGGCGGGGACGGCAGCGGTTCCAGGACCGGCCCGGGCCCGCCGGCGCGGGCTCCCTGGGGCCCCCGGGGCCCGGCCCCCCGGACCTGGGTCTCTAGTAGGCGCCCAGGGAGCGGCGCAGGAACTCGACAGTGCGAGGCCAGGCGGCGGCGGCCGCCTCCGGCACGTGGAACATGGGCGCGAGGTAGTTGTCGAAGGCGTGACGGGCCTCGGGGTAGACGTGGACCTCGGCGTCCGGCCGGCTCCCGAAGGCGGTCTCGACGGCGCCGCGGGCGGCGGGCGGGATGTAGGGGTCGTCGGCGCCGAAGTGGAAGATGACCGGGCAGGAGACGCGGTCGGCCAAGTGCAGCGCGGGCGGGATCTCGGCCCCGTAGTAGCAGACGGCGGCGTCCGGATGCTCGGCGGCGGCGACGTGAAAGGCCAGCCCCCCGCCCAGGCAGAAGCCCATGACCCCGGTGGCGCCTGTCACCTCCGGCAATCCGCGAAGGTGCCTGAAGGCGGCGGAGCAATCCGCCACGGCCAGGTCGTAGTCGAGCCGGCGCCGGTACTCGAGCCCCTCCGCAAGGCCCGCCTCGTCGTGCCGGAGCGCCACGCCGGGCGTGAGCCTCCAGTAGACGTCAGGCGCCAGGACCACGTAGCCGAGCTCGGACAGGGTCACCGAGCGCTGGCGGATGTAGTCGTTGAGCCCGAAGATCTCCTGGATGAGGAGGAGCCCCGCGCCGGACCCCGCCTCCGGCAGGGTCAGCAGCGCGTCGAACCTGCCTCCGTCGTCTGCGGTGACGGTCTCGTTCCGCGTCTTCGTGCTCATCGCTCAAACGATAGGCCAGCTTTCGCCTTCGCCCGGACCTCGCATGGGGCCGGGGCCTGGCTTCACGCCGGAGCACGGAGACGGCGCGCGCTCCGGCAGGCCACCGTCAGCTCGTCGAGGAGGCGCTGGGACTCTTCCGCGTCGCGATCGCGCAGGGCCGCGTGGACGCTGCGGCCGGCAGTGTCCAGGTAGACCGTGGCCAGCTCCAGCCGCCGCTGGAGGGGACCCTGCACCCTGCGCAGGCTCTGCACCTTGGTCAGGGGGACCCAGGCCGTCACCCGTGCGACCCGTCCCGACGTGGTCACGGCGTAGGTCTGGTCTCGCCCCCAGGACAGGTTGCGGTAGCGGAGCGGGCTCTTGAACCGGGCGCGGGCGGGCGGAGGAATGCGCTCAGCGGGCGCGTCCGGCACGATGTGGCTCAGGAGGAGGGTCGCCTCCGCGCGGCTCCCCACGGGCAGAACCGTCCGCAGCTGGCGGCCCTCGGGGGAGCCCTCGCCTCCCTTCCGCTGGCGGCCTGCGACGTCCACCTCCAGCCGGCACCATCCCAGCGGGCGCCAGAGCAGGGGTTCCACCATCCGCACCGCCTGGACGCGGCCCTCCGGGATCGTCTCGGCCGTCGTCTGCAGCAGGCCGGAGCGCACGCGCAACCCGTCCGGCGCGTCCGCCACCGTCATGTCGTAGCCGGCGTTGAGCCGGCGCCACAGGATCGTGCCCAGGCTGGCCACCAGGGCGCCGCCGGAGCTGATGCCCGCGACCGCCGCATGTCGGTCGACCACCGCCGTCGCGACCAGTGCCGCGACCAGAAGGGCGAGGGTGACCGAGAGCCCGCTCAGGAGGATCGACCCCATCAGGCGCGGGGCGGGGACCCAAACCAGGACCCGCTCGGACGAGGCCGGGACGTCGTCGGGGACGCCCCGCGCGATGGCCAGGAGCTGGCCGCGCACCAAGTCGGCCTGTGCGGCCGTGAGGTAGGCGAGCCGCCCCGACCCGCCGCTCGAGCCGCCCACCCTGAGCCGCAGCTCGGACAGTCCCAGCACCCTGGCCAGGAGGGGACGGACGGTGTCGATGGCCTGCGTCTGCTTGAGTGGGAAGCGCAGCGAGCTGCGCCTTATGAGGCCTGTCTCGATGCGGAGGTCGCCCTCCTCGACGCGCCACCGCGTGACCAGCCAGGAGACCACGCCCAGGACGATGAGGCCGGCCGCGAAGACGACGTGGCCGATGAGCCCGCCCTGGCTCTCGCGGCCGCCGGGGGCGAGGGTCAACGCGAAGACGCCCGCGACCGCGATCATGGCCCTTCCCGCCCGGACGACCGGGGAGAGCGGGTGCAGGCGGTGCCAGGCACCGGCTTCCAGTGGCGGGGTCGTCCTGGCGTCTGATGGCACGCGTGCGGAGGAACTCACAAGCCCGCCGCCTTCGCCTCGCCCAGCTCGGCGAGCCGGTCCCGGAGCCGGGCCGCCTCCTCCCGGCTCAGCCCCGGTATACGCGCGTCGCTCGCCGCCGCGGCCGTGTGCATCCGCACCGTGGCCAGCCGGAAGTACCGCTCCACAGGGCCAGCGACCACGTCGATGAACTGCATCCGACCGTATGGGACCACCGAGAGGCGGGAGAAGAGGACGCCTCGCCGGACTAAGAGATCGTCCTCGCGCTCCGAGTAGCCCCAGGCGGCCACACGTCGCTGCAGGAAGCGATCACCGACCAAGCCCCCCAGCGCGATGGCGGCCAGGGGCGCCGCCACGGCCAGGGGTGGGAGGGGCGCGCCCGCCAGGACCTTGACGATGGTGACGGCCACGACCGCCGCCGCGCAGAGCACCGCCAGCGCGACCACCTCGGCGCGGCGCATGGTACCGAGACGGCCGGAGGGACATTGCCAGGCCTCGCCGTCTTCCGAGAGGGTGGTGGCCGATCCGGTCATGGCCGGGAGGAGTATGACAGTCGCCTCGGCAGGCGGCCGGCGCGGGGAGCGGGCCTCACACGCCCGCCCATCGCAAGCTAGGGTTGCGGCGGAAGGCCGCCCGCTCTTCAGGCCCGTCGATGTGATTGAGGCGCGACAGCGGGGCCGGCGGGGGAAGCGCGTAAGCGACGGGCGGCGGCGGCTCCGGCGCCCCCCCCTCCGCGACTCCGGCGGCGCATGAATGAGGCCGCGGGGGGCGAGGGCTGGAGGCGAGGCCTGGAATCGAACCAGGGATGGCGGCTCTGCAGGCCGCTGCCTTGCCACTTGGCGACCTCGCCGACGGGACGCTGACGGGGCATCCTAGACGTTTTTGGAACTTTCTGCGTCTCG
>JBOHUY010000099.1:0-1544 GCA_050735015.1 Candidatus Dormibacterales bacterium
GCCGTGTTCGGCGCCAAGACCTCGGGGTGACGCTCAACGCCCGCGCCGTGGCGTTCTGGGCGGGCGCCGCCGTGCTCGTCGCCGTGGCCGCCGCCAACCCCTTCTACAGAGGGCTCGTCCTGGTCGCCGCGGCCGCCTTCCTGGGCCGCCGGCGGCGCCCCGGCGTGCGTCTTCGCCCCTTCCTCACCTCCGTGGCGGCCGCCGCCGCCGCCTCCATCGTCCTCAACACCCTCCTCAGCCACGGCGGGGAGGACGTCGTCGCGGCCCTGCCGGGCTGGATGCCGGGCGTGGGCGGCCCCCTGACCCTGGAGGCGGCCGCCTTCGGGTCCATGATCGCCACCGGGCTGGCGGCGGCCGCCCTGGCCGCGGCCTCGCTCTCGCTGGCCGTGGAGCCGCACGACCTCGTAGACGCGCTCCCCGCCCCTTTGGCCAGGACGGCCGCGGCGGTGGGGGGGGCGCTCAACCTCGTGCCCAGCCTGGGGCGCAGCTTCGTGGACGTCCGCGAAGCACAGCGCATGCGGGGCTGGAGGCCCCGCGGGCCGCGCTCTTGGTCGCAGGTCATGGTCCCCGTCGTCTTGACCTCGGTCGAGCGCTCGGTCCAGCTGGCGGAGTCCATGGAGGCGCGCGGCTTCGGGTCGGGCGCCCGCACCTCCTACCGCCCGGCGCCCTGGCGGGGGGCCGACCTGGCCGTGGCCGCCGCCGCTCTGGCCGCGGCCCTCATCCTGCTGGGGGCCCGCCGGCTCGGGTACGCGGGCGACTGGTACCCCTATCCCGGCCTCTCCCTGCCCCCTCTGGACGCGGCCGGACTGGCCGCCTGCCTGCTCCTCTTCGTGCCCGTGCTGCCTTGGCTCCGCTAGCCGCCCTGCGCTCGCTCAGCTACTGGTACCCGGACGGCGGTGTGCCCGCCCTGCGGGAGGTGGACCTCCAGCTGGATTCGGGCGTGACCCTGGTCACGGGCCCCTCCGGGGGCGGCAAGTCCACGCTCCTGCGGGTGCTCAACGGCCTCGTGCCCCACTTCCATGGCGGCCGCCTGGCGGGTGAGGCCACGGTCATGGGCGAGGACGTCCTGCGCGCGCCCACCCGCGAGATGGCCCGCCGCGTCGGATTCGTCTTCCAGGATCCCGAGGCCCAGTTCGTCTACGGCGCGGTCGAGCGCGAGGTGGCCTTCGGCCTCGAGAACCTGGGCACGCCCCGGGCCCGGATGGCGGAGCTGGTCGAGTGGGCGCTCTCGGCGGTGGGCGCCCTCCCCCTCCGGGCGCGCGGCGTGGGCTCGCTCTCAGGCGGCGAGAAGCAGCGTGTCGCCGTCGCGGCCGCCCTCGCCATGAGGCCGGGCCTGCTGGTCCTGGACGAGCCCACCTCGCAACTCGACGGGGAGGGGGCGGCGTGCCTCCTCGAGGTCTGCCTGGAGCTGGCCGGGGAGGGCACCTCGCTGGTCATCGCCGAGCACCGGACCGAGGTCTTGGGGCCTGCCGCGACCCGCCGCCTGGCGGTCGCCGGGGGGGTGCTCACCGAGGCCGCCCCCGCGCTCCCCCGGCCGGGGTCGG
>JBOHUY010000100.1:0-1518 GCA_050735015.1 Candidatus Dormibacterales bacterium
CCTCGTGCTCCGACCAGAAGAACGACTGCAGGTCCTGGACCCACTCGAAGTAGCTGACGGTCACGCCGCCCGCGTTGGCGAGGATGTCGGGCACGAGGAAGACGCCCCGGCGGCGGAAGATCTCGTCGGCCTCCGGCGTGGTCGGGCCGTTGGCGCCCTCCACGATCAGGCGGGCCTGGACGGCGCCCGCGTTGCGGGACGTGAGCTGGTTGCCGAGGGCGGCCGGCACGAGCACGTCGCAGTCCAGCTCCAACAGCTCCTGGTTGGTCACCTCACGCGCCCCCGGTAAGCCCCGCAGCGTCTTCTCCCGAGCCCTGTGCTCGAGGGCCTTGCGGACCGAGATCCCGAGCGGGTTGTAGACGCCCCCGTAGTCCTCCGAGAGGGCGACCACCGTGCAGCCCGCCTCCTCCAGCAGGCGCGCAGAGACGCTGCCGACGTTGCCGAAACCCTGGACCGCGACCCGGCACCCGAAAGGCTGCATGCCGAGGTGATGGAGGGCGGCGAGGGCGCAGATCATGACCCCGCGCCCGGTCGCCTCGGTCCTGCCCGCGGAGCCACCCACCTCGAGCGGCTTGCCCGTGACCGACGCGGTCACCGAGAACCCCCTGTGCATGGAGAGCGTGTCCATGAACCAGGCCATGACCTGCGCGTTGGTGTTGACGTCGGGGGCCGGGATGTCGCGGTCGGGCCCGATCAGGACCGAGATCTCGGTCGCGAAGCGTCTGGTCAGGTGCTCGAGTTCGTTGAGGGAGAGCTCGCGGGGTTCCACGATGACGCCGCCCTTGGCGCCCCCGAAAGGGATGTTCACGACCGCGCACTTCCAGGTCATCCACATGGCGAGCGCCTTCACCTCGTCGAGGGAGACGTCGGGGTGGTACCTGATGCCGCCCTTGGCCGGGCCGCGGTTGATGTTGTGCTGCACGCGGTAGCCGGTGAAGACGCGCGTGTGTCCACCGTCCATCCGGACCGGGAAGTGGCAGGTGAACTCGCGCTGGACCTCGCGCAGGATGGGCCTCAGGCCGGCGTCGAGATTCAGGAGGTCGGCCGCGATGTCGAACTGGGTCTGCGCGGTCCGCCATTCGTCGGCTTCGACCGCGACCGCGCCCCGCAGGGCGCTCAAGCGTGCCCCGCGATCACATCAGCACCGAAGATCGAGGATACGCGGCCTCAGGATCGCAGATGACGTTGACGCAGGCCGGCACCCCGGCCCGGAGTGCGCGCTCCAGGGCCCCCCGGATTTGCTGCGGCCGCTCCACCAGCTCGCCGTGACCGCCGAGCGACTCCACCAGCTTGTCGTAGCGGGTCTTGGGGCCCAGCCGGCTCGCCACCGCCTCCCCGAAGAGCCTGCGCATGGGGTGGTCCTCGAGGGCCCAGCCGCCGTTGTTGCCGACCACCGAGACGACGGGGAGGCGGTGCCGCACGAGGGTGTCGAAATCGATGGCCGAGAAGCCGAAGGCGCCGTCGCCGGAGAGCAGCACCACCTGCCGGTCGGGGTGCGCGAGGCGCGCGGCCATGGCG
>JBOHUY010000101.1:0-2274 GCA_050735015.1 Candidatus Dormibacterales bacterium
GCGTCAGCGCGAGGGCGGCCTGCTCCTCGGAGGAGGCGGTCGTGTGCGTGATCACGTGGCCGAGCGTCCAGGGCAGCTGGACCTCCCCCGGCGTGGCGGCGAAAGTGTCGTCAGCCTCCGGATCGTCGGGGACGAAGACGGCGTCCTCGTCCTCGATGCCGGCCATGAGGCGGAGCTGGACCTCGCACATCTCGTCGGTTAGGGCCGCCAGGTCGCCCGCCGTGAGCCCCCCCGCCATCTCCTGGAGGGTCGTCTGGTTGCGCCTCACCGGCCCGAAATCGAGCATCCCACCCCTACCTTGCCACGTCCTCGGCCCCGGGCCCCGGCTCGACGGACCGGGGGCGGCGAGTAGACTCGGGACGGGAGCCGGAACCCGGTCGTGCCGGCTGGCCGCAGGGCGGATGAGCGAAAGGACGGCGCGCGTCGAGACGATGTCGCGGCTCCGCCAGGGCCGGCGAAGGCGCCGGCTCTGGCGTATCGCCAGGCGGGCGGCTCCCGCCGTTGTAGGCATGGGGGCGATCGCCGCCATCGTGATCGTGCTCGACCCCGGCAAGGTGGCGCGGGCCATCTCGCGCTTCCCACTCGCCCTGGTGCCGCCCATCTTCGCCCTCTACATCGCCATCTACGCGCTTCAGGGGCTGCGCTGGCACTACCTCTTGAGGGACGCGGGGGCCCGGCTGCGCGTGCGGGACAGCATGCTCCTCAACGCGGCGGGTCAGACTGTGACCGCGCTCGTCCCCCTGGGCGATCTCACCAGGGCCGCCTTCGCGGCCGAGGCCACCGGCCGGGACTTCGGGACGGTGGCGGCGACCGTGACCGTGCAGGAGCTCACCTACACGCTCATGCTCGTCCTGCTGGCCCTGCCCGTCTTGCTCGCCTCCCACGCGGGGGTCACGATCGTGGCCGTGACCCTGGTCGGGATGGCCTGCATCGTGGTCATCCTGACTGTGTCCCCCGTCTTCTGCGCCGCCCACCGGGTGGTCGCGCGCATCCCCCTTTTGAACCGCCTCCTGCCCGCCATCGACGAGCTCCAGCACGAGACGGCCGACCTGCTGCACAGGCCCGACACGCTGGGCTGGTCCGTGCTCGACCTCGCCCGCGCCGCCGTCTCGGTCACGGTCCTCTGGCTTCTGGCGCAGGGCGTCTCCCCGGGCACCCTCAGCTGGGGGGCGGCCTGCCTCGTGCTGGCCGTCTCCTCGATCGGAGGCGCCATCAGCCTGGTCCCCGGCGGGGTGGGCGCCAACGAGGCAGGCGTGGCGGGCCTCCTCATCGTCTTCGGGGTGGGCGGCGGAGCGGCCGGCGCGGTCGCCCTCTTCCAGAGGGTCCTCATGAGCGGGATGGCCCTCGTCCTGGGCGCCGCCGCCTACGCCGCCGCCCGCCGGCGCTTCCCCCTCGGCCACATCTTCCAGATCACCGCCCGCGAGAGGGCGGGCACGGCCGCGGCCTGAGGCCGCCACCTGCCGGGGTCCGGCGAGCGGGTCAGCCGAGAACCCGGGCCGCGGTCTTGAAGGCCCCGTTGGCGGCCGGCATGCCGCAGTAGACGGCGGCCTGGAGCAGCACCTCCTTCAGCTCCTCGACGGTGACGCCGTTGTTGAGGGCGCCCCGCAGGTGGAGCGCCAGTTCCTCCTCCCGGCCCAGGGCGACGAGCATGGCCACCGTGACGCAGCTGCGGATCCGGAGATCGAGGCCGGGCCGGACCCAGATCTCGCCCCACGCGTACCGCGTGACCAGGTCCTGGAACTCGGTGTCGAAGGGCGTGCGCGAGCTCTCCACGCGGTCCACGTGAGCGTCGCCCAGAACGGCCCGCCGCATCCGGGCCCCCGGCCCCCGCGCCTCCTCGGTCATCTCTCCTCCTCCCGCCCGGCCCGGTTCTCGTAGGACTGGAGCACCCTGTCGACGATGGCGCGGGCCGGGCCCGGGCCACCCACGCCGCCCTCGCCCAGGGCCATGTTGGTGCGCATCCGCGCTGTGTCCACGCGCAGGCCGGCGAGGGACTCCGTCGCCCGCGCCACCGCCCCCCCGGCGAGGCGGAAGACCTCGCTCACGGCCGTCCACTCCGCCTGCCAGGAGCCGGCCGCGCGCTCGTGCTCGCCCGCCAGCGAGCCCAGCAAAAGGCCGGCCTGGGCGACGGCGCCCGCGTAGGCGGCCCGGGCCTCGACGGCGCGCGCCGGGTTGCGCTTGTGGGCCATCGACGACGATCGCCCGCCGCTCGCCGACTCCGCCACCTCGGCCACCTCCGACTGGGCCAGCAGGACGACGTCCAGCGCGATCTTG
>JBOHUY010000102.1:0-9368 GCA_050735015.1 Candidatus Dormibacterales bacterium
GCGGCGGCGATGCCGGCGGGGTTGGTGCGGCCCAGGAGCGCCACCGTGATGCCGTCGAACCCGATCCCGGAGTCGAAGCCGGGGGAGAGCTCGTACTGGACCCCCAGCACCACGTCCGCCCCCGCCAGCCCCATGAGCGCCCCCGAGATGGCCATGACGAGGACGATCACGCGTTCCACCTTGATCCCGGCCGCGCGCGCCGCGCTGGGGTTGGAGCCGGCCGCCCTGAACTCGAAGCCGAGGACGGTCCGCTGCATCAGCAGCTTGACGGCGAGGACGAGCAAGAGCGCCAGGATGACGCCGGCGTGGAGCCGGAGGCTGGGGCCGGCCAGGTGGGGGAGGACCGCACCCGGGTCGACCTGCCGGCTGATGGGGTCGCTGCGCCCGGGCTGCTGGAACCAGACTCCGTTCAAGAGCTGGTAGGTGAGGTAAATCCCGACGTAGTTGAGCATGATCGTGGTGATCACCTCGTGGGCTCCTGTCCAGGCCTTGAGGAGGCCCGGGACCAGGCCCCAGGCGGCCCCAGCGGCGAGCCCGGCGGCGAGGGCCAGGGGAACGTGGATGACGGCCGGGAGGCCGTGGATGGTGAAGCCCGCCCAGCCCGCCACCAGGCCCCCGGCCAGCACCTGTCCCTGCCCGCCGATGTTGAAGACCCCGGCCCGAAAGCCGATCGCCACCGCCAGCCCAGTCATGGCGAGGGGGGCGGCCGCGACCAGCGTCTCGGAGAGCGGGTAGAAGGCCTGCGAGAGCTGGGCCCCGCTCTGCCCGGTCAGGGCCGGCCCCATCACCGACCAGTCCCCCACCGCCCCCGCCCAGAGCGCGCCGTAGGCGGCCACCACGTCCCCGCCCGCGGTGCTGAGCGCGGCCAGGGGGTCGCGCGCCGAGAAGACGCTGGCGTCCGAGAGGACCACGAAGATGGCCCCCACGGCCAGCGCCGAGACGAAGGCCAGGACCACCACCAGGAGCGAGCTGAGCGCCCGGGTGTCGGGGGCGACGATGCGCCGCAGGACCTCGGTGGCCAAAGCACGGCGCTCCGCCGTGCGCTCTTCCCGGTCCGGGGCGGGGGCCGGCCGGTCCCGGTCGGGGGACTCGGGCTCTTCGGGTGCGGGCTCCCGCCCGCCGCCGGCACGCTCCTCGGTCATCCGGACTCGGGAGCGCGGCCGGCGCCGGCCACCGCCGGGTCCGCCGCACCCGCCATCATGAGGCCGATCCGCTCTCTGCCCAGGGCCGCCGACTCGAAGGGACCGACGAGGCGGCCGCGGAACATGACGGCGATGCGGTCGCCGAGGGCCAAGACCTCGTCCAGGTCGCTGGAGACGAGGAGAACGGCGGTGCCCTCGTCGCGGATGTGCACGAGCTGGGAGTGGATGTACTGGATGGAGCCCACGTCAAGGCCCCGCGTGGGCTGGGAGGCGATCAGCAGGCGGACCCGGCGGGAGAACTCCCGGGCCACGATCATGCGCTGCTGGTTGCCGCCGGAGAGCTTGGAGGCGGGGACATCGGGCGAGGGCGTGCGCACGTCGAAATCACCGATCAGGTTCAGCGCCGCCTTCCGCATGCGGGCGGGGTCGAGGACGAACCCACGCGCGAAAGGGGGCCGAAAGTAGGTGTCGAGGGCCATGTTCTCGGCCACCGACAGGTCGCCCACCATGCCGTCCCGCTGGCGGTCCTCGGGCACGTGCCCCACGCCCGCGCTCATAACCTTCCGGGGGGAGGCGTGCGTGAGGTCCTGCCCGCCCACCCTGACGCTGCCGGAGGCGACGGTGGCGAGCCCTGTCAGCGCCCTCACGAGCTCGGTCTGGCCGTTGCCCTGAACGCCCGCCACGGTGACGATCTCGCCCGCCCGCACGACCAGGTCCACGGAGTCCACGGCGATCTGGCGGCGGTCGTCCAGGACCGTGAGGCCGGACACCTCCAGGACGGCCCCGCCGGGCTTGGAGGGGGGGCGGTCGACGGTCAGCTGGACTGCCCGCCCCACCATCATGGCCGCCAGCTCCGCCTCGCTCGTGCTGGCGGGCACGGTGGTGCCCACCACGCGGCCCTGCCGCAGGACGGTGATGCGATCGGCCACCTCCATGGCCTCGCGCAGCTTGTGCGTGATGAAGACGATGGAGCGGCCCGCCTCCGCGAGCGACCTCATGACGCGGAAGAGCTCCGAGGTCTCCTGGGGGGTGAGCACGGCTGTGGGCTCGTCCAGGATGAGCCCGGTAGCCTGCCTGTAGAGGGCCTTCAGGATCTCGACGCGCTGCTGGGCGCCCACCGAGAGGGACTCGATCCGGGCCTCCGGCTCCACGGCCAGCCCGAACTCCCGCTCCAGGCTCTCCACCGCCTGGCGGGCCCGGCGCCGGTCCAGGAAGCCGAGCCGGCCTGTGATCTCGGTCCCCAGCATGACGTTCTCGGCCACGGTGAAGACCGGGATGAGCATGAAGTGCTGGTGGATCATGCCGATACCGGCCCGGATGGCGTCGCTGGGGCTCTCGAAGTGGACTTGGCGCCCGTCGACCAGGATCTCGCCCTCGTCCGGGCGGTAGAGCCCGTAGAGGACGTTCATGAGGGTCGACTTGCCGGCTCCGTTCTCGCCCAGGAGCACGTGGACCTCGCCCGGCTCCACGCTGAGGGAGATGCGGTCGTTGGCGAGGACGGCCGGGAACTTCTTGGTGATCTGCCTCAGCTCGAGCTTCATGGGCTCCCCGCCGGCCAGGGCCAGGAAGGCGCCGGAGGCCGGGCCCAGGGCCCGGCCTCCGCCCGCGCCTCAGCCCTGGGGGTAGCTCTTGGGGTCGACGCTGATCGACCCGTTGATGATGCCCTGCTTGACCGTGGTGATCTCGCTCTGGAGCGAGGCCGGGATCTTGCTCGCCCAGTCGTGGTAGGGGGAGATCCCGACGCCGTTGTTCTGGAGGGTGCCCGTATAGTTGCCGCCCTGGAAGGTCCCGTTCACGGCCTGCTTGACGACGTTCTCGACCGACGCCGCGATGCCCTTCGTGACCGAGGTGATGAAGAGGCCGCAGTACTGGGGCGCACTCACACAGCCGTCGGTGTCGACCCACTCCATCATCACGTTGCTCATGGACTGGACCGCCGCGGCGGCGCCGAGGCCCACGTTCCCGGCCACCGGGAAGATGACGTCGGCGCCCTGCTGGATCAGGGTCTCGGTGATGGAGCGGCCCTTGTCCTGGCTCGTGAAGTCACCCGAGAACGAGCCCTGGGTAGGCTTGGAGGGGTCCCATCCCAGCACCTTGACGTGCGTGCCGTGCTTCTGGTTGTAGTAGTCGACGCCGGCCGCATAGCCGTTCATGTAGATGGTGACGGGCGGGATGTTGACGCCCCCGAAGGTGCCCACCTTGCCCGTCTTGCTCATGCCCGCGGCCAGGTAGCCGCCCAGGAAACCCGCCTGGTCGGTCCTGTAGAAGATGCCCACCACGTTGGGGATCGTGGGCGTGTAGGTGTTGTCGATGATGGCGAACTTCTGATTGGGGTTGGCGGCGGCGGCGGCCTTGGTGGCATCCGCCATCAGGAATCCGACCGTGATGATGATGCCGCATTTCTGCCGCTCGAACTGCTGGATGTTGGGGGCGTAGTCGTTGGGGGAGGTGGAGGACAGGTACTTGACCTTGATGCCGAGGTCGTGGTTGGAGTTCTGTAGCCCCTTCCACGCGCTCGCGTTGAAGGAGCGGTCGTCGATCCCGCCCGTGTCCGTGACCTCGCAGGCGAGGAAGCTCGACTTGCCCCCAGACCCGGCCGGCGAGGGACTCGAGCCGCAGGCCGCCGCCGTGAGCGAGGCCGCCAGCGCCAGCACGACCGACCACCTACGTGGCATAAGAGCGTTCATACCCTCTTCCCTCTAGAACCGCCTGAATACCTTGGAGCGCCTTAGGTGGCTCGAATGCTAGCACCGTCGAAGGCGCCTGAAACCGGCGGCGGCAGCGCCGGGACGCGAGCATAATCGAGGTCCTGATGGCCAGCTGGGCGCTCTCGTCGTCCCACCTGGAGGCCCTCGTCCGGGCCCCCGGGCCGGTGGACCGCGTGGGGGCGGAGGAGCGGGCCGCGTCGCTCGCCAGGCGCTCCATCAAGCGCTCCTCCAAGCTGGCCGCGCTCGACCTCGCCATCCGCTGCATGGACCTCACCACGCTGGAGGGCCAGGACACCCCCGGCAAGGTGGCGGCGCTCTGCGCCAAGGCGGTCCGGCCCCAACCCGGCGACCCCTCGATACCCTCCGTGGCCGCCGTCTGCGTCTACCCGGCGCTCGTCGGCACCGCGTCCGGCCGGCTGCGCGGCAGCGGGGTCCGGGTCGCCTCCGTGGCGACCGGCTTCCCCTCCGGGCAGACCTTCACCGACGTCAAGGTGGCGGAGACGCGGGCGGCGGTGGCGGCGGGCGCCGACGAGGTCGACATGGTGATCGACAGGGGTGCCTTTCTGGCCGGCCGCCACGACCTCGTCCGCGACGAGATCCTGGCCGCGCGTGAGGCGTGCGGGGGGGCCCATCTCAAGGTCATCCTGGAGACGGGCGAGCTGGGCACCTACGACGCCGTCCGGCACGCCAGCATGCTGGCCATGGCGGCCGGCGCCGACTTCATCAAGACCTCGACCGGCAAGGTCCAGCCCGCCGCCACCCTGCCCGTCGCCCTGGTCATGATGGAGGCCATCCGGGACTTCCACGCCGAGACCGGCCGCCAGGTGGGCCTCAAGCCGGCGGGCGGCATCCGGACCGCCAAGCAGGCCATCGCCTACCTCGTGACCCTCAACGAGACGCTGGGGGCGACCTGGCTCACGCCCGAGCGCTTCCGACTGGGCGCCTCCAGCCTCCTCAACGACGTCCTCATGCAGATCGAGCGCGAGCGCGAGGGCGCCTACCAGTCCCCCGACTACTTCACGGTCGACTGAAAAGATGGCGATAGGGCAGGCCGCCCCCACCGAGAGCGCCCCGGCGCCCCTCTTCGACTACGCCCCCGCCCCGGAGGCGACCGACCACGTGCGCATCGAGCCCCGCCAGCGTCTCTTCGTCGGCGGACGCCTGGTCTCGCCCCATTCCCGACGCTGGTTCCCCTCTCTCAACCCGGCCACCGAGGAGATCCTCAGCGAGGTGGCCGAGGCGGACCAGGTGGACGTGGACAGGGCCGTGGCGGCGGCGGCGCGCGCCCTCGGGCCCTGGTCCCGCCTTCCTGCCGCGCGCCGCGCCCGCCACATCTTCCGGCTCTCCCGCATCATCCAGGAGCGTGCCCGCGAGCTGGCCGTGGTGGAGACCATGGACGGGGGCAAGCCCATCAAGGAGTCGCGGGACGTCGACCTTCCCCTGGCGGCCGCGCACTTCTTCTACTACGCGGGCTGGGCCGACAAGCTGGAATGGGCCTTCGCCAACCGACGCCCGCGGCCCGTGGGGGTGGCGGCCCAGGTCATCCCCTGGAACTTCCCCCTGCTCATGCTGGCCTGGAAGATCGCGCCCGCGCTGGCGGCCGGCAATACCGTCGTCCTCAAGCCGGCCGAGACCACCTCGCTGACGGCCATGATCTTCGCGGACATCTGCGCCCAGGCGGAGCTGCCCGCGGGCGTCGTGAACATCATAACCGGGGGCGGCCCCACGGGCTCTTCGCTGATCCGGCACCCGGGCGTCGCCAAGGTCGCCTTCACGGGCTCCACGGAGGTGGGCAAGCAGATCCAGCGGGCGCTGGCGGGGACGCCCAAGCGCCTCAGCCTGGAGCTGGGGGGCAAGGCCGCCAACATCGTCTTCGAGGACGCCCCCCTGGACCAGGCGGTGGAGGGCATCGTCAACGGCATCTACTTCAACCAGGGCCACGTCTGCTGCGCGGGCAGCCGCCTTCTCGTCCAGGAGTCGGTCGCGGAGCCGCTGGTGGCCAAGCTCAAGGCGCGCCTGGCGACGCTCCGGCTGGGCGATCCCTTGGACAAGAACACCGATGTGGGAGCCATCAACTCCGCTCCCCAGCTGGAGAAGATCAAGGGCCTGGTGGCGTCCGGGCTGGAGGAGGGCGCCGAGCTCTACCAGCCCGACTGCCGGCTGCCCGCCCGGGGCTACTGGTTTCGGCCCACGCTCTTCACGAACGTCGCGCAGTCGCACCGGATCGCCCGGGAGGAGATCTTCGGACCGGTCCTCTCGGTGCTCACCTTCAGGACCCCCGATGAGGCGGTGGAGAAGGCCAACAACACCCCCTACGGGCTCTCGGCCGGGATCTGGACCGACAAGGGCTCCCGCATCCTGTGGATGACCGAGCGGATGCGGGCCGGTGTGGTCTGGGCCAACACCTACAACCGCTTCGACCCGGGCTCGCCCTTCGGCGGCTACAAGGAGTCGGGCTTCGGCCGCGAGGGCGGCCTGCAGGGCCTCATCCCCTACCTGGAGCTGGGGTGAGATGGCCCTGCCCGTACCCAAGACCCACAAGCTCTACGTCGGGGGGGAGTTCGTGCGCTCGGAGTCGGGCCGCTCCTACAAGGTGGGCGGCGTGAACGTCCCCCGCGGCTCCCGCAAAGACCTTCGAGACGCCGTCCGGGCCGCCCGGGCCGCCTTCCCGGGCTGGTCGGGCCGGCCCGCCTTCAACCGCGGCCAGGTCCTCTACCGGGTCGCGGAGATGCTCCAGGGCCGCCGGTCCGAGATGTCGAGGCTGCTGGGCGGGGGCCGGGCCGGAGGCCGCGAGGTGGACGCCTGCGTGGACGCCCTCATCTGGTACGCGGGCTGGACCGACAAGCTGCACCAGGTCGCGGGCACCGTCAACCCGGTGGCCGGACCCTACTTCAACTTCACCGTCCCGGAGCCGACGGGAGTGGTGGGCGCCGTCAGCCCGGCCCGGCCCCGCCTACTGGGGCTGGTGCGAAGGCTGGCGCCCGCCCTCTGCGGGGGCAACACGGTGGTGGCGCTGGCCTCCGAGGAGGACCCCATCCCGGCCCTCACCTTCGCCGAGGCGGTGGCGACAGGGGACGTCCCACCCGGCGTCGTCAACGTGCTCAGCGGCCGCCACGACGAGCTCCTCGACTGGCTGGGCGGCCACATGGACGTCAACGCGATCGACGCGGCGGGCTGCACGCCCGCCCAGCTGGCCCGCCTCCAGGAGCTGGCGGCGACCAACGTCAAGCGGGTCGTGGCGAGTCACGGCAGGGACGAGATGAGCCCCCACGCGGCCACCGCCCTCATGGAGTTCAAGACCGTCTGGCATCCGATCGGGACCTGACCGGGCCCGCAGGAGCATGGCCCCGGTCCCGCCCCCGGCCCCCGAGCCCGCAGGCGGCGGCCGCTTCAGGGCCTGGCCGAAGGCGGAGCTCCACAGCCATCTGGACGGGGCCCTCCGGCGCTCCACCGCCGAGGAGTTGGCGGCGGCTCAGGACCTGGACCTCCCCCGCCCCCTGCGCCTGGTGGCGCCCGACAGCTGCGGCAGCCAGGCCGAGCTCCTGACCTACTTCGACGCCCCTCTCGCGCTCCTCCAGACCGAGGCGGCCCTGGAGCGCGCCGCCCGCGAGCTGGCCGAGGACTCCGCGGAGGACGGCGTCGACTACCTGGAGGCGAGGTGGGCCCCGCTCCTCCACCTGCGGCGGGGACTGGGCCCGGAGGCGGTCATCGGCGCCGTCCTGAGGGGCCTGGCGGCGGGGCCGATCCGGGCCGTGGCCATCGTCTGTGCGATGCGCCACCATTCGCCCTGGGAGAACGAGGCGCTGGCGCGCTCGGCGGGCAGGTTCGCGGGTCGCGGCGTGGTCGGCTTCGACCTCGCCGGTGACGAGGCCGCCTTCCCGGCCCTCCCACAGCGCCCCGCCTTCCAGGCCGCGCGCGCCTTCGGCCTCCACCTCACCTGCCACGCCGGGGAGGCGGGGGCGCCCGCCCACGTCGAGGAGGCGCTCCGGCTGGGGGTAGAAAGGATCGCGCACGGCGCCACCGCCGCCGCCGACCCCCGGCTGGTCGAGCGGCTGCGGACGGAGGGCGCCGTGCTCGACCTCTGCCCGACCTCGAACTGGAAGGCGAAGACGGTGCCCCGCCTCGAGGAGCACCCACTGCCCGGCCTCGTCCGGGCGGGCGTCAGATGCACCATCAGCTCCGACTCCGGGACGGTGGTGGCCACCACCTTGACCCGGGAGTACGAGCTCTGCTCTACCCGCTTGGGGATGACCGACGCCGAGCTCCGCGCCTGCGACGCCACCGCCCGACGGGCCGCCTTCGGCTGAGGACTCCGCGCCAGCCAACCGCCGGAGATCTCTAGCGCAGGATGGCTAGCCGGGCGCCCGCATCTCCGAGGCGTCGACGCGGCGCAGGACGTGGGGGGAGCGCCGGCCGGGGACGGGAACGATGCGCCAGGCTGCGACCAGCCTCTCCCGGCCCCGCCGGCACACCTCCTGAGAGCGTGCGTGCACGACGGCCACCACGTCGCCCTGCCGCACCTCCGTTCCGACCGGCGCCTCGATGACGACCCCGGCGGCGGGATCGACGGCGTCGTCCTTGCGCGTTCGGCCGGCGCCCAGCTCGACGCAGGCGAGGCCCACCGAGAGCGCGTCGACGGAGTCCACCCAGCCCCCCGCCGCCGCCCGCAGCGTGCAGGTGGCCGCCGCCTGGGGCAGTCCCCGCTCGAGGTGCCCGCCCTGCTCTCGGAGCATCGTCTCGAACTTCTCGCGACCGGCCCCGGAGGCCAGGGCGCGGGCGGGGTCGGCGCTCACCCCGGCCAGCCGGCACATCTCCCCGGCCACCTGGAGGGAGACCTCGGCGAGCTCCCCGGCCATCTCGCCGGCGAGGACCGCCAGCGCCTCCTGGATCTCCAGCGCGTTCCCGACCGCCCGCCCCAGGGGGCTGTCCATGGCGGTCACCAGCGCCACCGTGCGGAGGCCCGCGCCCTCGCCTATGTGGACCATCTCGGAGGCCAGGAAGGCGGCCTCGTCCGGGTCCGTCATGAAGGCGCCCCGGCCCGCCTTGACGTCGAGGACGACGGCGTCGGCGCCGGCCGCGATCTTCTTTGACATCACGCTGGAGGCGATGAGGGGCACCGAGGGGACGGTCGCGGTGACGTCCCTGAGCGCGTAGAGGGCCTTGTCGGCGGGCACCATGCGGGACGATTGGGCGGCCACCGCGAGGCCGATCCGGCGGACCTGGTCGATGAACCTCTCCGGCTCCAGGTCGACGCTCAGCCCGGGCACCGACTCCAGCTTGTCCAGGGTCCCGCCCGTGTGCGCCAGCGCCCTCCCGCTCAGCTTGGGCACGGGCACCCCGCAGGCCGCCGCCAGGGGTACGGCGATAAGCGTGACCTTGTCGCCGACGCCGCCGGTCGAGTGCTTGTCGACCTTCACGCCCGCGATGGAAGAGAGGTCCAAGACCTCGCCCCCGGCCACCATGGCGCGGGTCAGGGCGAGCGTCTCGGCCCTCGTCATCCCCCTCGTGCAGACCGCCA
>JBOHUY010000103.1:0-1542 GCA_050735015.1 Candidatus Dormibacterales bacterium
GGCGCGACCTTCGTGGACGGAGTCAAAGTCGAGCGCGAAGACCAGAGGAACGCGGCGTGATCAAGCCGGCCAATCCACAACTATTGACAATTTCCCTTGACCCGGTCGCCGGCCTTTCTGGGAATCAGCGATGGCGCCAGCACCTGGCACTCGATCCCGAGCTCGGTCAGCCGCCGGTGGATGCAGTAGCCGGTCGGACCGGCCTCATACGCCACCCTCAGCCTCCGGCCCTCGCCAAAGGCCTGACCATCTTCCGGATCGCGCCCGGGTCGTTCGCGATGGTGCCGTAGAGCACCGGCTGCTGGTCGGGGTCTGCGATCGCGACCACCACCGTCTCCTTGTCGACGTCCAAACCGATGTACCGCGGACTAACCTCAGTCATTGGAACCGGCCTCCAGTCGCGTGTAGCTCTACGTGGGACTTCGCCACCGAGGCGCCCACGCAACCTCCTCCATCCTGACTAGCGACCGGCATACTGAGGTGGTGGCGGACCACCTCGCGTTGCTGTGCGTGCTCAGTCACTTCGCCACCGGTGTCGCGGTCGTCTCCGCCCGCTCGGGCGACACGCTCTCCGGGCTGACCGCCAACGCGGTCGCCTCCATCTGCCTCGAGCCGGCCCTGGTCATGGCTGCGGTGGAGCACACGGCGGACACCCACACGGTCATCGAGAAGAGCGGGAGCTTCGCCATCAGCATCCTGCGTGAGGACCACGTGGCGCTCTCGAGGCGCTTCGCCAGTGACAGGGACGACAAGTTCGAGGGCGTCGCCCACATGGAGGGCGTGACCGGCTCCCCCATCCTGGCGGAGGCGCTCGCGCACCTCGAGTGCCGCGTCGTCGACTCCCTCGTGAGGGGGGACCACACCATGTTCATCGGCGAGGTCGTGGCCTCCCGGCACTCCGAACAGGGACGTCCCCTGATCTTCTTCAGGAGCGGGTACCACCGCCTGCTGCACGGCGCCGGCGGCCCCCGCCGCTCAGGCGCAGGGGCCGGCCACGCGCACGAATGAGGCGCCCGCCGCGCCCGCGGGCAGCTCCGCCACCTTCCGCAGCCCTTCCTTGCGGGTGTAGAGCCAGACCGAGCCGTCGACCGCCCCCAGCCAGAGCCCGTGCCGGTCGGAAACGGAGTCGAGGGGGACCGGCATGCGGGGTCCGGACCCCCGCGTGTAGATCCTGGTCCCCTTCTCCGGGGAGGTCAGGACGGCGATCTCGGCCAGGGCCGGGGCGGCCCCGCCGGTCGCGATCTCGACCACCGGGTGGGCGCCGGCGTCGAACCCGAGGACGCTCACCGACGCCCCCGGCTGGCGCAGCCAGACGGCGGCGGCGCCGGTGGCGAGGTCGAGGCGGGTGAGCGTCTGGGCCACCCCCGGCACGGCCGCCGAGAGCCCCCAGGCGGCGCCCCCGTCCACCCACCACCAGCCCTCCTCGAGGGGGACCCCGGAGGCCCGGACGGGGCGGGCCGGCCCGCTTTTGAGGCCCACCGTCCAGAGCCCCGGCAGCGAGCCGGGCTGGGTCCCCACCTTGGTGAAGTAGAGGCCCTCGGG
>JBOHUY010000104.1:0-2052 GCA_050735015.1 Candidatus Dormibacterales bacterium
ACGCGGCTGGGACGCTGGCTGGCGCCCTACCTGCTCATCCTGCCGGGCGGGGGTTGGATGCTGCTCTTCTTCCTGCTCCCCATCCTCACCCTGGCCGTCACCTCGCTCGAGTCGGGCGACTTCATCAGCGGCTTCCGGCTGACCTGGAACTTCGCCAACTACGCCTTCGGCTTCCAGCTCTACGCGCAGCAGTACCTGCACGCGCTCGAGTACGGCGGCTCGGCGACCCTGGTCGCACTCCTCGTCGCCTACCCGGCCGCCTACTGGATCGCTTTCCACGCCGGTCCCCGCAAGTCCGCCTATCTGCTGGCCGTGCTGCTCCCCTTCTTCGTGTCCTTCGTCATCCGGACGCTTTCCTGGGAGACCCTCCTCAGCGACTACGGGCCCGTGCTCACCCCACTCAAGGCCGCCCACCTGCTGCCCGCCGACTTCCACGTCCTGGCCACCCCGGTGGCGGTCACAGGTGGGCTCGCCTACACCTTCTTCCCGTACATGCTCCTCCCCATCTACGCCTCTCTGGAGAAGATCGACCGACGGCTCATCGAGGCGGCCGGCGACCTCTTCGCGAGCCCGGTCCAGGTCTTCCGCCGCGTCATCTTCCCGCTCTCCGTGCCGGGCGTCTTCGCGGGCGTCCTGCTGACGGGCATCCCCTCCATCGCCGACTACGTCAACCAAGACCTCCTCGGCGGCGTCGGCACGACCATGGTCGGCCGGGTCATCGAGCAGCAGTTCGAGGTCAACACCGACTACCCGCTGGCGGCCTCACTCGCCTTCATCCTCATGCTGGGGCTCCTGGCCATGCTCCTGCTCTACCAGCGCATCTTCGGGACCGAGGAGATCATGGGGGGTTGAGGGTTTGAGCGAGGCCACCCAGCAGCTGGCGGGGAGAGGTGCGCGCCCGCTCTCGCGGCCCGCGCGGGCGTCCCTGGGCCGGCGCCTGCGCGGGTTCGTGCTGCCCGGCTACACGCACCTGGTCATGCTCTGGCTCTTCGCGCCCATCATCGTGATGGTCCTCTACGGCTTCAACGACACCCATGGCAAATTCAACATCGCCTGGGCCGGCTTCACCCTCAAGTGGTTCGAGAGCCCCTTCGGCATTCCCACCCTCACCTCGGCGCTGCTCATGTCGCTCCTGACGGCGGCGGTGGGCATGGCCATCTCGACCGTGCTGGGGACCATGATCGCGCTCGCCTCGCACCGCTACCGCTTCCGGGGCCGGGCCGTGCTGGACGCCGTCATGGTCCTCAACATCGCCGCCTCCGAGGTGGTCATGGGCTCTGCCCTGCTCACGCTCTTCATCGCCAACAGCGTCCCCCTCGGATTCGTCACCATCGTCCTCGCCCAGGTCATGTTCTCGATCCCCTTCGTGGCCATCACCGTGAGGGCCCGGCTGGCCGGCTTCGACTCCTCGCTGGAGGAGGCGGCCCAGGACCTGGGGGCGACGCCCTTTGCGACCTTCATGCTGGTCACGCTGCCGCTCATCGCGCCCGGGGTCCTGGCCGCCGCCCTGCTCGCCTTCGCCCTCTGCGTGGACGACTACGTGATAACGAGCTTCGTGGCCGGGAACACGCTCACCTTCCCGCTCTGGGTGTACGGGGCGACGCGCGAGGGGGTGCCGCCCCAGGTCAACGTGATCGGGACCTTCATCTTCGTGGGCGGGGCGCTGGTGGCGGTGACGGCGGCCCTCTTGCGGGCCTGGCGCATCCGCCGGCTCGAGCGGGCCGCGGGCACCGCCGCATGACGAGCTCACTTAGGGTCCGGGTTGTGAAGAGGAGGCCGCCATGGCGATGACGTCGTCGACGCTCAAGAACTTCGTGGGGGGGAAGGACGTGGCTGCCTCCGGGGAGGCCACCACCCCCATCGTCAACCCCGCCACCGGCGAGGAGTACGCGCGCGCCCCCGTCTCCGACTCGGAGGACGTGGACCGCGCCTGCGAGGCGGCCCGCAAGGCCTTCCCGGGATGGCGCGACGCCACCCCCTCAGAGCGCAGCCTCGCCCTCTGGAGGATCGCCGACGCCATCGAGGCGCGGGCCGACGAGTTCGTGCGGCTGG
>JBOHUY010000105.1:0-8712 GCA_050735015.1 Candidatus Dormibacterales bacterium
CGCCCAGGCAGGCGGCTGCGTACGCGGAAATTCGTCTGTTCAACAAGCTGTCGAACCGCCGCCGCCCGTGCGCCGGACGGCGGCACCCCGCCCGACAGGCTAGCAGCGCCGCCCTCCCTGGTCAAACGTTGGCCCCCGGCGGGATGGCCTCGTCCCACCGTCGAACCTCCGTGCCCACCCCCCTCTCGTGGGCTCCGGGACCCGAAATCCGCCCGAGGGGGCCGGACCTCTCCTCTAGAATTCGAACTGGAGCCATGGGCCTGGAGACAACCGAGACCGAGCGCATCAGCATCCCGGCGCCGGCGCCGCTCCCGATGCCGGTCCCCCAGCCGGCCGAGCCCAAAGAGCCCGTCCGGACGGCACGGCGCTCCCCCGCCGCGACGGCTGGCCGATAGCGTTCGGCACGTGGGCGACCGAGCGGATCGACGCCGATTTCCGAGGGTCCAGGCCCCGGTCCTCTACCGCGTCCTCGGGCCCCGCATCTTCGGGACCCCGGCCAGCCCCGGCGACGTCGGCCTGGGGGGCATGCGCGTCTACTCGGACGAGCGGCACAAGCCCTGGAAGAGGCTTGAGATCGAGGTCTTCCTGCCCGACCAGACTACCATCACGTGTGGTGCCAAGGTGGTGTGGATCGAGCCCCTGGCGCGCTCGGCGGGGGCCAAGTTCGACGTCGGGCTCGAGTTCACCGACATCAGTTCCGACGACCGCCGCCGCCTGGCCTGGGTGCTCGACTCGCCCGCCCCAAGGTGACCCCCCCGCGGCGCCGGCCGCCGGCGCGGGGCCTCCGCCGGGTGTGCGGGCGCGGCCTCTGGACTGGTCGCCTGATGCGGCTCACGCCCCGCTCCGCCGGACGCCTCTGGCCAGGGCTGCTCGCCGCGGCCACCGCGGTCCTGGCGGCCTGTGGCACGGCGGGCGCGCCCGTGGGGACCGCTCCGCCGGCGCCGGCCCCCACCTTTGGCATGACGGGGACCAGGCTCACGCATCCCGCGCCTTCCTTCACGCTCACAGATCAGTTCGGCCAGACCGTCTCGCTGAGCCAGTTCCACGGCAAGGTCGTGATACTGGCCTTCGTGGACAGCCAGTGCACGACTGTGTGCCCCCTCACCACCCAGAGCATGGTGGACGCCCTCAGGCTCCTCGGTAACGCGAGCTCGCAGGTGCAGCTCCTGGGCGTGGACGCCAACCCGCAGGCGACGGCCGTCTCCGACGTGATGGGGTATTCACAGGCTCACGGCCTCACGCACGCGTGGCACTTCCTGACCGGCTCGACCGCGCAGCTGAAGGCGGTCTGGAAGGCCTACGGCATCTACGTCCAGATCGTGCAGGGGGCTATCGACCATACCCCCGCCATGTACGTGATCGACCCCCAGGGCCGCGAGCGCGTCGTCTACCTGACCCCCATGGAGTACGCGTCGTTGCCGCAGGAGGGGGAGATCCTGGCCGGGGACGCCTCGCGCCTGCTGCCCTCCCACCCCCGCGTGCTCCCGGTCACCGCGCCCCCCCACCTCACCTCGTCCACCACGCAGCTGCCGGTCCTGGCCGGTGACTGGCCGCACCCCGAGATCGAGATCGGGAAGGGGGTTGGACACCTGGCCGTCTTCTGGGCGACCTGGGTGCCCGACGCGGCGGCCAACCTGACCGCCCTCAACGGCTACCAGCAGGTGGCCCAGGCCCGCCACCTGCCGAGCGTGGTCGCCATCGACGTGGAGCCCACCGAGACGGACCCCGGGGCGGCCCGCGCCTTCCTGGAGCAGGCGGGCCTGCTCCTCTACCCGGTGGCGGGCGACACCAACGGCCGGGTCGCCGACCTCTACTCGGTACAGGACCTCGCCTGGTACACGCTCACCGACGCCCGGGGACGCGTCCTCTGGCAGCACGACGGCTGGGTCTCGGTGGCAGACCTCGAGAGCTCGGTCGCGAAGGCGACCGGCGCCCGCTAGCCGGCCAGACCGCCCCCCTCCCGGCGTTCCATCTCCACGACGCGCTCGAGGTCGGAGCGCACCGACCTCCCGATCCAGCGGAAGAAGATGACCAGAGAGGCGACCACCAGAGCCCCCATGTCGATGGTCATCATGACGGCCCCCGCCACGTTCTGGTCCACGACCGGTGTCAGGAAGGCGTTGACGCGCCGCGCCGACGCGTAGGGCGCGTAGAAGAGCTCGTGGGAGAACTGCAGGCTGAGGGCGACCGCCATCATGGGCAGCGTGCCCGCGAACAGGTAGACGATCTTCCAAGCGTCCGGGAGGCGGTGGCCGCCGACCGCCGACGTGGACGGGATGACCTGCCACCAGAAGACCACCCCGGCGGCCAGGAAGGTCAGGTGTTCGGCGATGTGCACCCTCTCGTCGGTCAGGCCCAGGTCGTAGGCGAACGGGATGTGCCAGCCCACTATGACGAGCGTGTAGAGGGCGAGCGCGGGCAGGGGGCGCAAGATGCCGCGGAGGGGGCGCAGGATGGCGCCCAGCCTGTCGACGGCGGCCGGGGTCAGGCCCAGGAGCAGCAGCGGCGGCGCGACCGCCATCAAGACCATGTGCTGGACCATGTGCGCGGACTGGAGGTAGTGGTCGCCGAGGGGGTCGAGCGGCGTCTCCAGCGCTCCCCAGATGACAAACAGACCGGAGGCCAGGCAGGCCCAGCGCCAGGCGAGCGGGGCCGTCCCCCGCTCCAGGAGGAGCAAGGCGAGGGCGAGGGCCACCAAGCCCGCGTAGACAGATGGATCGAACGGCCACTGAATCATCGTTCACGCCTGCCTGGACACAACTTGCAGCCCGGCCGGGCAGTCCCATGTTAGGCCGGATAGGCAACGACCCCCGCCAGGCGAACGCCCCCCGCGGGCGCGTGGCAATGGGCGGTACCCACGGCCGGTGGCGGCCGTAGACTGAAGGCAAATGGCCGAGCACGCCGGCGTCATCGACGTGTCGCGCTACTACCCCGCGCCCGGGAGGCGGGGCGAGCTCCTGGCCGCCATGCAGGCTCTGGCGGCGGAGACGGCCGCGGCGGAGGGCTGCTTCGGAGCCCAGGCCTGCGCCTCGGACCTCGACGAGGATGCGCTGGTGGCGATCTCGCGCTGGGAGTCGGACGCGGCGCTGGAGGCGTTCGCGGACTCGCCCGACTTCGTCCGGGAAAGAGAGGGCCTCGCCTCGCTCCTCGCGCGGCCGGCCGGGCGGGAGCACTACCGGCCGCTCTGAGCCGGCCCGAGGACCGCACCCGGAGGCCGCGGCCGGTGGTCGAGGCGCCCGTGCGCACGGCGAGGCCCATGCCTCCGGGCCGCGCCGCATCGCGCCCTAGCACTGGGGCGCCGGGGACTCGCCCGCGGAGGGCCGCCTGCGCGCCGTCCTGACCGCGCCGCGGGGTCTGGCTGAGGGCTCGGTCCCTCACCCACCGTCCAGGGGGTCCGGCGGGATCAGGCTCCCGCCGGGAGGGCGAGGCTCCTCTACCGCAGCCAGAGGACCACGTTCTGGGCCCCGAAGGTGATGCCAAGCGCCAGCAGGAGCTCGCCCACGACGCGCCCTAGTTCCGCGCGGGCTCAGGGAGTCCGGCCTGGGGCTGGGACTGCCCCGCTGGCGGGTCTCGCTCCAGCTCCTGCTGGCGGCCGCGCTTCCGGGCGTGGTCACCGGCTCCATGCTCGCCGTGGCCAGGGCGGCCGGCGAAACCGCCCCCCTGCTCTTCACGTCATTCGGCAATGTGTTCTTCAGCCTTGACCCGTCGGGACCCATGGCATCGCTCCCTCTCGTCGTCTTCCACGACGCCCTCACGCCCTATCCGGAGTTGCAGGCGCAGGCGTGGGGCGCGGCCGTCCTGCTGGTCCTGGTGGTCGTGGCCGCCAACCTCGCCACCCGATTCGCCCTCCGGGAAAGGACGCGCCTGGCGGACCGCTTCTGATCCGCCCTGTCACCTCCCGCAGACGGCCCCCTCTTCTACAAAGACGTCCATGGGCTTCGATCACAAACCCCGAGCCGGACCCTGACCCCGGGCGCCCGCCACCCCCAGGGTCGCGGCGGCCAGCAGCGCGACACCTGCGAGCGCGCCGCGGTGGAGCCCTGCCCAGAGCAGTGGGCTCCGCGCATGCGAGCGCTGGTCGAAGGCTCCGTGCGCGCCGGGGTCCCCGGGCGAGGGCTCGAAGAGGTTCCCGGACCGGTTGCCGGGCGCCGGGGATCCCGGTGTCTGCTGCGAGTCGAACGCCGTCGCCGCCAGATAAGTGTCCAACAGCCCGGGAACGAACCTGTTGCCCCAGATGGTCAGGATGGTGGGCGCACCCACCATCAACTGGCGGCGCTTCCGCCGGGCTGCGGCCACGATGGCTCGCGCCGCCACCTCCGGCTGGTAGATGGGCGGGACCGGCTGAGGGTGGCGGGGCATCCGGCTCCGGCAGTGGTCGAACTGTGGTGTGTTGACCGCAGGCAGCTGCACCATGACGACGCGTATCCGGCTTCCCTCGTGCATGAGCTCGGTCCGCAGGGATTCGAAGAAGCCCTTGATCGCGTGCTTGGAGCCGCAGTAGGCGGACTGGAGCGGGATGCCGCGGTAGGCGAGCGCGGAGCCGACGAAGACGATGGCTCCCCGGTCGCGCCCCCGCATCCGCCTCAGCGCGGCCATCGCCCCCCAGACCGCCCCCAGGTACGTCACCTCGGTCGCGCGGCGGAACTCGTCGGGTTCTATCCGCCCAACAGGGGCGAACACCGTCGTCATGGCGTTGTTCACCCACACGTCGATGGGCCCCAGCTCTTCCTCGATGCGGCCGGCGGCCGCCTCCACCTGGGTCGCGTCCGCCACGTCTGCGGGGATGGCGAGTGCGCGTCCGCCTGCCGCCTCGACGTCCCTGCTCGCGCCCTCCAACCCCTCCCGGCCCCGCGCGAGGAGAGCTACCGAGGCTCCCCGGCGCGCGAACTCGGCGGCCGTGGCTCTACCCACGCCGGAGGTCGCCCCCGTCACCACGACTATCTGGCTCATCCGGTCTCCCAACTCTGTTCTTCGATCTTCGGATAGTAGGACTATCACCATTATCGCTGGACCCGACCGCCGTGGGCGCGCTCGAAGCCCGGCTACGGCCTGACCACGAGAGCCGGGGGAGATGCCACTCACGAGCCAGAAGTGGCCCGACATTCCAAACGGCCCACGTCCGTAGCGAGGGAAGCTCCCCTTCTCTTGGTTCGCCGATCTCGAGGAGGTGCCAGCCGTACTTGGTGACGGAGCAATTCTCGGGCCGCCAGGTCGGCCACGCCGCATGCCTACGGCGAGGCTCGCAGGCCAGGCGCCAGAAGCCGTGGCGCGAGGACAGCCTGATCCTCGACAGCTTCCGGGATGTCCTGGGCCTGGAGGCGGAACTCCGTGACCACGCGGAGGGGCGATTTCGCACCGTTAGACGGGACGGCGGCATGGCGTTCGACCCAGGCCCCCGTATCGATCTCGGTACCGGCAGTCAGGTCGGCCACTCCTCCAGCGTCCACGCCATCTGCCAGAAGCCCAGCTCATAGCGGCTGGAGGTGACGAAGGCGTCCTCCATGCGCCTCCTGGGCCGATCGCCGATATCGTTCGCCAGTCGATCCAGCAATTCCCGGCACCAACGAGCCAGCTCAGCGAACTTGTCGGATGAGTACATCTCAATCCACGCTTGATAGCGATTGTCCTGCGGCCGCGGCCAAGCCGCGAGCGCCCTGCCGAGCTCGGAGTACGCCCACATGCAGGGTAGGAGCGCCGCCACCAGTTCGCAGAACTCGCCAGTTGACGCCAACCGGACCAGGAAGTCCGTGTAGGCGCGAGTGGTGGGCGCCATCGCCTCCAACTCGAGCTCTCGAATAGAGATACCGAACTCCGCTGCGAACCGGCGATGGAGATCCATCTCAGTCCCGGCGGTGGCCTGGAGCAGGTCCGCGAACCGACTGAGCGTCTCGAGATCCGGAGCGCGCGCCGCCGCCAGGCCGAAGAGGCGGCAGTACTCGATGAGGAAGAGGTAGTCCTGGCGGACCCAGAACTGAAACCGATTGACGCCGAGCGTGCCGTCGGCGATGCCACGCACGAACGGGTGCTGCCGTTGGGCCGCCCAGATGGCGTCGGCGCGCTGCCTCAGCTCGCTGCTGAATCCCATGCCATCGACCAGAAGTCGCGCTCCATAACGCAGACCGCCAGAAAGGCGGCTTCGCCCGCGCCGGCAGCGTCCACGACGGCACCGAGGTCAGCCACGTAGCGGACGAACTCGGGCTGCGTCCAGTGCAGTACGAAGTCGCGGTGATGGGGAGCGTCTGACACGGAGCGCCAGGCCTCCAGATACGCGCGTTCTCCCGTCCACAAGGCGGTGATGCCCTCGGGCCAACTGTCGGCGACCGACCTCAGCAGCCGGCAATAGGCCGCGGTGGTCGGGTGGCGATCAACATCAAGCCGCAAGCCGAGCCGGGTACTGTAGCTCTCGAACCAGACCAGCTCAGCCTCCAAGCCCACCAGCCCGGCTGCCAGGGCGGCTTGACCGGACCGCGGCGCAACCGACAAGAGCCGGGCCTGGAAGCTCAGGAGGTCGGACACGAACCGGTAGTCCTGGACCAACCAGCGTTGGAATGCGGAATCGAGCAGCGAACCCTCTCGCACCGCATCGAGAAAGGGCCCGTTGGTGGCGGCTGCCCATTCCGTCGGATGGCGTTCGAGAAGCTCCCGTGTGGTCAAGCGTTTAGCATGCCGGAGCAGAAGACCTGTTGGGCACACTTATTGATCGGCGGGTTGGCTACTCGGAGTGAGCGCCTCCGCCGGTTAGGATCGCCGAGACCCGATGGTGTCGGTTCGGAAAGCCCGTCGAACTTGTGGAAGCTCCGCAGCGTGGGATAAGGTAATTCTCCAGGCTGTGACGCCGAAGCCCCCTATGCCCCCGAGCGCGATCTCCGACGCGTGAGCGGTCGGCGCGCGGCGACTCCGTTGTAGCCCTCAGATCCGAGGACCCTGCGTGAGCACCGACCGGAAGTCGCCACCTACTCGGCTCCCCAGGACCGGCCTGAGGGTTGCGCGGTGGTCACGTTCAGGCGATTCCAGGCGTTGATCGAAGCGATCGCCAGCGTCAAGGCCGCCAGCTGCCGCTCGTCGAAGTGGGCGGCCGCCTCGGCCCAGACCTCGTCCGGGACCGGGTTGGAGCGGTCACTGAGCCGGGTCGCGGCCTCGGTCAGGGCCAGCGCAGCGCGTTCGGCTGGGCTGAAATGTGGCGCCTCGCGCCAGGCCGCGACAGAGTAGATCCGGTCGTCGCTAGCACCCGCCTGCTTCAACTCGCGGCTGTGCATCTCGACGCAGACGCTGCAGCCGTTGATCTGACTGGCGCGCAGCGTCACCAGTATCGAGACCTCCGGTGGCAGCGCTCCCCGCGAAGCGTTGCTCAGATCGCGCAGCGCCTTCAGCGCTTCCGGAAAGACGTATACCGGGTGCTTGATGCGGGCCTCTGCAACATTGGTCGCCATGGTTCCTCCCTGGCTTGGGCGGGACGGGGTGTCACATCGCCCCGCGCTGATCGGTCAACTCGGTATGACCAGCGAGCGAGGAGGAATGTGACGATGGCGGACCAATTCGAATCCGAGCGAGACCGTCTGCGAGCGATCGCCTACCGGATGCTCGGGTCCTTCAGCGACGCCGACGACGCTGTCCAGGAAACCTGGCTCCGGTATAACCGCGCCGGCCGCGCCGAGATCGAGAACGTCCCCGCCTGGCTCACGACTGTACTCACGCGCGTTTGTCTGAACCTGCTCGAGTCGCGCCGCAGCCGTCGCGAGGACCGGCTGCCCGAGCCGGGATCCGGTCCCGCGCTCAGCGTCGTCACCCTTGACCCCGAGAGCGAGGCGCTGCTGGCGGACTCGATTGGGGTGGCCCTCCACGTCGTGCTGGACAGCCTGACCCCGCCCGAGCGGGTGGCTTTCGTCCTCCACGACCTCTTCTCGTTCCCCTTCGAGGAGATCGGCGCAATCATGGACCGCCCGACCGTTTCGGTGCGCCAGCTGGCCAGCCGGGGTAGGCGGCGGGTCGCGGGCCGCCCGGTGCCCGACATCGACCTCCCGCGGCAGTGGGACGTGGTCGCCGCTTTCTTCGCAGCTGCCCGAGACCGCGAATTCGGGCGCCTGCTCGAAGTCCTCGACCCGGAAGTCGTGCTGCGGGTCGAGGGCGGGGGCACGCCGAGCGTCGTCAGCGGGGCCCGGACCGTGGCCCAGCGAGCCGGCTATGGCGCCCGATCGGGTCGCGAGGGCCGCCTGGCTCTGGTCAACGGCTCTGCTGGCGCGCTGATCTTTGAGGACGGCCGTCTGGTCTCGGTTATGAGCTTCACGGTGGTGGGCGACCGCATCGCGGAGATCGAGATCCTGACTGAGCCCGGACAGCTCCGCGCCCTCGGGGAGGTCTGAAGCGACCGAAGTCGGGCTAGCGTTCCCCTTTGTGCTCGTCCGTCGAGCGTCGGGCTCGGGAACCGTTATAAGGGCAACTCTATCGTGGGTTCGAATCCCACCATCTCCGCCAGTGTCCTGTCTCAGGACATCGAGGGACACCTGTCGCATAACATCGTAGACAGGCCAGCGGCCGCCGAGTGACTAGATTCGGCTGGGGTCGAGGGTGAGCTGGCGTATGAGGCCGCAGTGGTTGCGGGGCACCGAGAGGAACGCCCCTGGAGGCGATGCCCGGAACTACGAGCCGATCGCAGTGAGCCGTCGACTCGAACGGGTCATAGTCACGCTGCACAGGAGCCAAATCGCCTCTAGG
>JBOHUY010000106.1:0-33357 GCA_050735015.1 Candidatus Dormibacterales bacterium
GCGCTCGAGCTGGGAGGCGATTCGGCCGAACGTCGACTCGGCCCCTGTCTGCACGACCACGCCGCGGCCGCGGCCCGACTTGACGACGGTCCCCATCAGCGCGCAGGAAGGGAGGTCGAGTGGAGAATCGGGAGCTGACGACGGCCCCGATGTCTTCGCGGCCGGCATCGACTCTCCGGTCACCACCGCCTCGTCGCATTCCAGCGCGCTGGTCTCGAGGAGTCTCATGTCGGCGGGGACGACGTCGCCGACATCGAGAAGGACGATGTCTCCCGGCACCAGCTCCGTCACGTCCACCTGGTGCACGGTCGCGTCGCGCACGACGAGCGCCCGGTGGCGGATGCGAGCGTGGAGCTCCTCCGCCAGACGCTCGGAGCGGTACTCGTTGAAGAAGCTGAGGCCGACGCTGAGGCCCGAGATGACGAGGATCATGGAGCCGTCGGTGTGATCGCCGAGGCCGAAAGAGATCAGGGCCCCGGCCGCAAGCAGGATCAAGAGCGGATTGCGCAACTGCCTGAGCAACACGCCGAGGGCCGTCACCCGATGGCTTCCCAGGCTGTTCGGCCCCCAGCTCGCAAGCCGCGCCGCGGCTTCGCCCGACGTTAGACCGGCCGGGCTGCTGCTTCCGAGGCTTCGAAGGACTTCACGAGCGTCGAGGCGCGCCGCTTCCGCCAGGTCAGGGGACTCGCGCACGTTTCCAGCCTGCGGCGTTCGCGCCGCGGCAGGTAGAGCCGACACGGCCCCAAAGGCCGGGCCTTCGGGCTGGCGAAGCGGGGCCGGGCGGCCCGTGCTCCTCGGCCCCGGGTTGCCAACACTGAGCGCAGGGGAAGCACGATACGGGGCCGGAGTTCTTCCTAGGGCTCTCCGGTTCCGGCAGGGGGACACTCCCGATCGTGCTTCCCGTGGCGGCGACTCCCGGGTTCAGATGGAGATGAACCCGGCGTCACCTCGCGGCCGGGCGATCAGGTTCACGCCGGAGCGCCACCGCACGGTCGAGGGCTTGGTGGCTTGCCCGCTCGGCCGCCGGCCCCCTGTGCTCGATGAGTTCATCGGCCGTTCCTGTGGCCGGCGTTTACACGCGCGGCGTGGCAGTGGCCGGCACGATCGTCAACTTCATCTTCTTCCAGTCCCCGACCTGGCGGGCGGCACGTCTGCGGAGTCCATGGAAAGGCGAGAGCCCTGGCGGGACACCCCGCCAGGGCTCTCTTCGCGGTAGCGTTCAGGCCGTGGCCCGGAGGATGACCTTGTGCCGGGCTGGCCTGTGCAGCTGCATGAGCTCGAAGGCCAGTGCCCCGAGGACTCCAATCGTCGCCACCAGGAGACCTATAGCGGCGTAGAGGGCGTACTCTCCGACCTGCCACCAGCCGTACGCGTTGAGCAGCGTCGCCCTCAGCATTGTGCCCTTGAAGAGGGTGTTGACCAGGCCCTGTAGCTGAGCGTTTTTGGGATCGGCCACAGCCGCCGCGCTGGCAGCAGCATAGGTATTGTAAGGCTTCATGGCCTTGAGGTGAACCGCGATGAAATCATTCGCGTAAACCCTCGCCTGGTCTCCGTTGACGACCTGCTGTCCGGCGTACAAGTGGATCTCCGCCGGGTACTCGGGAGCTGAGAGGACTCTCGCCGACGGGAATGCTATGTGCTGCGAGGCCAGCTGGTCACGGACCATGCCGTTCGCGAAGCTGGTCCCCCAGAAAAGGAACCCCGTCAGGAATCCCAGCACCAGTACGATCACGACCTGAAGCGTGATCACGCGCCACCTGATTCCGGTTGTCATCTTGATCGCCTCCTTTGGTTTCGGCACCATTCAACTTCAGCGACGGAGCGATCGCAGGGGCCGTTCGGCCCCTTTTCGCTGCTACCACGGTCACTTTCGCCCGGGTGACTTCTGGCGCTTCGTGTCCACATCTGGAGTCCGGGGGTGTCAACGGCCATCTGAGATCCGCGTCTGCGGCGAACGAAAAGTCCGCACCTATTGCCGCGTAGAGGCCTGCGGCGTCGGCACCCGCACACCGAGGGGCTGAGAAGCCCGTAGAGGCCCGGCAGCGATCCTCCGACTTGGGCGACCGAGCCTCTCAGACACCCGGCGGACCACCTCCTCCGCTGCGCGCCTCCCACGTGCGGAAGGACTGGCCCGCTTGGTGCGTGTGACCGGCTTCCGGGTTTCCACCGCCATCGCCCCCTCAGGGGTTCGCGTCCCAGACGATCGGCGAACGCTCACCATCGGCGGAGTCGGGAATCAGGTCGGGTGACCAGCACGACGTGGAGAATGGTTCCGGCAACCAGGCCCCAAAGATGCCCGCGTCCCAGACCGCAGCCACGCAGCGGGAGGTGGTCGTTCTCCGGCGCGGCGAAGGGAGCGTCAGGGCGCGGCGTCAGGCCGCCTGATCAGGGACACGGGAAATTCCCCAACTAGCAGTCCGGCTATCGCGGCCATGGTCGACTACGGTGGCCGCCTCAAGTAGGGACTATCGGCCCGACCGTGGCGGCCGCCGGGCGAGGGCCGCGGCCGCCGATAACCATCCTTGCCTCCCGGTGGCACGGCGAGCACCTCTCCCACGCGCTCGACGAAATCCCGCGCTGCGGCTTCGGCAACTCGATGGAGCAGGGCACGGTCGATGATGCTGCCCACGACCGAGAGCGGCGGCGTATAGCGGGCGGACAGGGAAAGCTGCGTCATGCGGGCACCCATCCGTGCCAGTTCGAGGTCGGCTTCAACGAACGGGAAGAGCCCCTCCTTCGACAAGGAGCGCCATGAGAGAGGTACCAGCAGTGTGCCGGCTGCTTCCGCCGGAACGCCTACGCTGATCTCACCTCGCCGGCCAAGCCACCGGCGCCCTAGGTTGAACCCGACTTCGGCGAGCAGACGGTCTTCCCAATCGCCGCTGGCCCTGATCACATCCGGGAGCCAGGTGCTCGGTTCGTGCCCGAGGAGCCGTTCCTTGACCTCTGCGATCGACGCATCCAGCTCCAGGCACGCCTTTGTGAACATCCTGAGATGTTGCAGCCGGAGCGACGCTCTCGGTAGGGCCGATCGGCATCTAATGCTGATGACCACCCGCTCCCCCCGAACCGGACTCGCGGGTCTGCACCGGGCCGTCCGTCCTCCCGAAGCAGAGCCGAGAGCCATGGTGACCAAGCCTGTGACTCCGTAGGCTGACAACCAGCGAGAAGCCTGATGGGCCAGGCGGCCACAATCAGTATGAAGAGAGGAGACCGATCGACCTCAGGCTTCTCGCCTCAACCGCCTTCGGCGCTCAGCATCGCCCTTCCGTCCCAACCCAATTGCAGGAGAACGCCGTCACGCCAAGCCGGTAACCGGCCGCCTCCGGCGCGACGGCGCCGGCCCTGGTTAGTTTGCGGCCGAACGATTGCTCGATTGTGCCGTTCGACGCGCCAAGTCCTGCTCGCGATAATGATCGCGCCAGATCAGGCGGTAGATGGGGACCAGTCGCGGTATGTCGCGGAACCCCGGAATGAAGGGAACCAACGCCAGCAGCGTGGTGAGGCCCAGCATCATGAGCACGACCAGGAGGTCGGCGTCGGAGGCGCTGTTGAACGGTGGCAGCTGGTACCACATCGTGAAGAGCCAGAGCCACGTCTGCCCCGGATAGCTCCCGGTCTCGTTCATCATTCCCCACTGATCGCCCATCAGGTGCTGCTGCTGCGCCAGCGCCGGCAGGTATCCGCCATCCCCCATGAAGAGCAGCGGCTTCGTGTAATCGGTCTGGTAGAAGCGGCCGCTGCGCACGAGCAGACCGTCCAGGCCTCCCGTGCGAGCGACGGTCAGAAGCGACGACATCATGGTGGTGAGCGGGCCGTAGTGTCCAGTTGGAACAGTGACGACCCCATTCACGACTTCTGCGCGACCGAGTGCCTTGGCGTATGCGGATAGCCAGGTCTGCTGGGTGTCCCCACCTGCCGAGTTGTAGGTGCGGAGGGCACTCGTCAGGCCGGGGTTGCCGGCGCTCGCGTAGCCGAGTGGCCGGAGGACGAAGTCCTGCGCCGGGTTGACCGGCTGACGCGTCCCGAACCAGATCTGCGGGGCGAACGGTCCCCACGTCTGGACCGCTCCGGACCCCGTGGTGTATGGCGGACCATAGCCCGAACTGGTCGTCTGCCCGGCCAACTCTGCCGTGGCAGTGGTGACAAAATCCGCCGGCTGCGCCTGCGCCCACTTCTGGATCGTCAGCGGCGGCTCATCAGGCGATGAGAGGACGGCAGAGAGGGCCAGTATGCCGAGCAACACCACACCGAGCGCGATCGCCAATTCTTTAACGAGATCGTAGGGGAGGGTTCTCACGCCTCGGTAGTACAGCTCCTGGTCCATCTCACCTGACCTCCGGACGGCGCTCGATCGGCTTCACGACGCCTCGGAAACGGACCTGCATGAGGTGGATCCCCACCAGCGTGATGAGCAGGACCGGGAACATCAGGATGTGCAAACCGAACATCTGGCCGAAGTTGAGGACGTTGAAAAACGAGCCGACGCCGGTCGAGTTGACGGCGTCTTTCGCATTGACCGCGATCCACTGCGAGTCGAAGTTCTGCTGCGCCAGGTAGCCAGTGAACGCGGTGACGATGCTGACCGCGAAGATGACGGACCCGACCATCCATGTGGGTGCCCGACCGTGACGCCAGCTCTGCATGAAGAACTGGCCCCAGAGGTGCAGCACCATGAAGACGAAGAAGACCTGGGTGCTCCAGAAATGCATGCTGTTGAAGAAGCGTCCCGTCGCGCTCATGTGCCACCACTGGGGGCCCATGAAGGCGAGCACGGCGCCGCTGATCACCACCCAGATCAGCGCCGCCAGGGTGACGACGCCGAACACGTAGACCCAGGAGCCCACATAGGCGGGCTGGCGGTCGGGTAGCAGGTGCGCGTACGGCAGGTGCTTCTCGAGCCGGGAGCGGACGGCAATCGTCCAGCTGCCGGACGGATTGTCAACAGGGCGCGGTCTCAGACTCATGGCCGGCCTCCCTTCGGCCGGTCGCCGTGCTTCGGAAACGGCAACACGATGGCGAGGCCGAAGACAAGGACCATGCCGGCGATCATCAGAGCGTTGGGTATCGAGATGCTGATGAAGCCCCAATGCAAGTAGCTGGCAGGTGTATCCACGTCTATCCTCCGTTTTCGGTTGATTAGACCCGAGGCTACCTTCCGCTGTGCACCCCCGACAGGGCCTTGTGGACGCCCGACCGGGGGCCGACCGGGCTACCGCGCACCGGGCCGGCCGGCCCCCACCCCAGGGTCGGACCCGCGAGTTGGCGAACGCCCCAGGGCGCGGTCCGATTCCCAGCGGGAGATCGCCGCCAGCGCCTCTCCGTCCCCGGGCGAATGTTCAGGCCTTCGCCCCGAGGCATCTGCCCCTCGACGACGCGGCCGAGGCGAGCCCGTTCACGGCCGCCAGTGCAACTCCCCGCGCGCCCGGGCGCCGGGTAGTACCTGGATACGTCGATGCCGCCGCGCGCTCTGCCACCGGCGCCTTGTGCTGCCCGGCGACGCCGGCCATGGCTCCGGGGCGGCAGAGGCAATTGTGGGAGAAGGCTGGTTGACGGGAAACGTCCTCGGCCGACCGGGCCATTCGGCTCTACATGCAGGGTGCTGGCACATGCATGCTGAGATCGTGAATGCAGGCGGCCAGCCGCTCAGGGTGGTGCTAGTCGACGACCACGAGCTCGTCCGTGACGGGCTCAGGTTCTTCCTTGGCCAGGCAGGCGGGATCGAAGTGGTGGGCGAGGCGGCGAGCCCGGCCGACGCGGTCCGCGAGACTGAGCGAACCCGGCCGGACGTGGTGGTCATGGACGTCCGCCTCGCAGGAGGGAGCGGGATCGAAGCCACGCGCGAGATTCGTGGCCGCGTCCCGGAGACGAAGGTCCTCATGCTGACCTCCTTTGCCGACGACGAGGCGCTGCTGGCGTCCGTTCTGGCCGGTGCGTCGGGCTATGTGCCCAAGCGGTTCCGCACCGGCGAGCTGGTGCGCGCGATCCGGGACGTGGGCGCGGGGCAAAACCTGCTGGACACGCCGGCGACGAGCCAGGTCAGGGAACGCCTGCGCAAGGGCAAGCACCTCGTATCAGATGACCGGCTCGCCCGTCTCTCGCCACAGGAAGAGAGAATCCTGTCCCTCGTGGCTGAGGGCAAGACCAACCGCCAGATCGGGCAGGAGATGGGCTTGGCCGAGAAGACGGTCAAGAACTACGTGTCGAGCGTGATGACCAAGCTCGAGGTCAGCCGCCGCGCCGAGGCGGCCGCGTACTTCGCGGGGCGCTCCGGAACGAGGGCTTAGCAAATCCCCTTCCCGCCTGGCCGCCTCCCCACTCGGGTCGGAGGTGAGGTGGCATCGGGAAGCGGTCACCGAGGGGACCCGCGATTTCCCTGGATCGCCTTCGGCTGCGCCAAGGACCTCCCCCGGGCGCGAAGGCCGGCAGCGTCAGGCGCCCGACCGGGACGTCTTGCGGACGAGGTAGGCTGCGGCTTCGGCTCGGCGCCCGACCTCCAGTTTGCCCAGGATGCTGGAGACGTAGTTCTTGACCGTCTTGTCCGAGAGGCCCAGCTCGATCCCGATCTCGCGGTTGGTCTTGCCTTCTGCGACCAGCCTCAGGATTCTCTCCTCGTGGGGACTGAGCCGCCCCAGCTTCTCGTCCTTGAAGAGATCCTTCGCTCCCCGGAGCTTCTCGAGGAGAGGAGCCGTCATCGTGGGGTCCAGCAGAGCCTTCCCCTCCCCGACGGCCCGCACCGCGCGGACCAGATCCTCTCGGTGCACCTCCTTGAGGACGTAGCCGGAAGCACCGGCCAGGATGGAGGCGAAGAGCGCCTCCTCGTCGGCGTAGGTGGTGAGCATCAGGACCTTGGTCTCCGGCCGCTCGGCACGGATCTGGCGCGTGGCGTCGATGCCGCTCCCGTCGCCCAGACTCACATCCATGATCACCAGCTCGGGGTGGACAGCCGAGGCTCGGCTGACCGCCTCGCGGACCGACCCTGCCTCGGCCACCACCGCGAAGTCGGGTTGAGCCTCGAGCAGACCGCGGATCCCGTGGCGGACCACCTCGTGGTCGTCCACGATCATGATCCGGAGCCGGTGACCCTGGCCGCCGGGAGGGACCTCCATGCGGGTCAAACTACCATCACGGTGAGGAAAGAGGGATTGACCGATCCATCCGATCTCTTCGCGCGTGTCTTCGACGCCATGCCCGACGGCGTCGTGGTCGTGGACGGGGGTGGGCTGATCACCCAGGTCAACCGCCAGATGGAACTCCTCTCCGGCTACCCACGCGAGGAGCTCCGGGGAAAGCCGATCGAGGTGCTGGTGCCGGCCCCCTACCGAGGCGCTCACGAAACCGATCGCTCGCACTACACACTCGCTCCCGCCCGCCGCGCGATGGGCACGAACCTCGACATCCACATGCGGCGGAAGGACCGCACCGAGTTTCCGGCGGACATCTCGCTGAGCCCCGTGGAGACAGACACGGGCGTGATGGTGGTCGCCGCGGTCCGTGATATCTCGGAGCGCAGGGCCGCCGAGAGCGCGCTGCGTGCAGAGCAGGAGCGTTTTCGCCAGGTGGTGGAGACCGTCAGGGACTACGCGATTTTCATGCTCGACCCTGGCGGTCGCGTCACAACGTGGAACCGCGGTGCGGCCGCCATCAACGGTTACACGGGCGAAGAGATCGTCGGGCAGAGCTTCGCGGTCTTCTATCCGCCCGAGGACATCGCGGCAGGCAAGCCGGGCCGGCAGCTCGAGCAGGCGGCCGAGGAAGGGCGGGTGGAGGGCGCCGGGTGGCGGGTGAGGAAGGACGGCAGCCGGTTCTGGGCCTACGTGGTGATCACGCCCATCTTCGACGAATCGAGCGCCCTCACCGGGTTCTCCAAGATCACCCGCGACGCCAGCCGCGAGCGGCGCGAGCGCGAGCGCATCGAAGGCCTCCTCGCAATCTCGGACGCGATCCTGTCCGGCCAGGAGCTCGGCACGATCCTGGTCTTGATCGCGGCCCGGGCTCGCAGTCTTGTCGAGGGAGCAACCGGAACCGTCGCGATTCCCGCGCCGGACGGCGACGAGTACGTCATCGAAGTCGCTGAAGGCCATGCCGCGGACCGCCTTCGCGGCCGGCGTCTGCCGCTGGGCGGGTCACTCACCGCGCAGGTCCTTCGCTCCCACTCCGCGGTGTTGGTCGAGGATCTCAGTACCGACCTCCGCTCCTACACGGCGGTGGCGGAACCTGTCGGCCACGGCCCAGGCATCCTGCTGCCACTCTTCGTCTCGGGCCACGACTTCGGGACCCTCTGCATCATCAACGCGCGAGGCGGAAGGCGGTTCACAGAGGAGGATCTTGAGCAGCTACAGGTATTTGCGGCGCAGGCGTCGGTCGCGCTCGAGCACGCCCGCCTGCAGCAGGAGCTGCAGCGGCTGGCGCTCGTGGAGGATCGGGAACGCATCGGAAGGGAGCTCCACGACGGTGCCGTCCAGGCGTTGTTCGCGGTGGGGATGAGCCTGCAGGCCGCCGAGGCGCTCACCCCCGACCCGAACCTCCGGCACCGGCTCGACGAGTCGGTCAAGCAGATAGACCAGGTGATTCAAGACCTGCGCAACTACATATTCGGCCTCCGGCCCGGCATCCTGGCGGACCGAGAGCTGGAGCAGGCGCTGCGAAAGCTGGCGGCTGACTTCGAGGAGGAAGCCGGCGTCACGACCGTGGTCGACGTCGACCTCCGGCTGTCGGCAGAACTCAGCAATCACGCCGGCGACCTCGTCCAGGTCGCCAGCGAGGCTCTTTCTAACGTGGCGCGCCACGCCGGCGCGATGACGTGCCGCCTCACCCTGCACCGCGAGGACGGTTCCGCGGTGCTCGAGGTCGAGGACGACGGGCGGGGGTTCGACCCGCGGGCGCCCAGCCTCGGCCAGGGGCTGCGCAACTTCCGGGAGCGTGCGGCCGCCCTCGGGGGCGAGGTCTCGATCAGCTCGCAGGCGGGTGAGGGAACAACGGTCCAGGTCCGGATTCCGACCAGGTAGTGCTCCATCCGGGAAATGTGCTCGACCGCGGTTGACCTTCTCAAGAATCGGCTCGACTGACGCGGTCCAGACGAAGGCCTTGGGGTCGGCGTTGTGGGCTTCCATGTAACGATGAATGGCGGCTACCATTGCGCCCACGCCGCTGACGGATCCCCGGCGGATGGCCCGACTGGTGAGCTGACTGGACAGACCTCAGTCAGCTTGTACCAGGAGGAGCTGGTGGGCACGAGGTGGACGTGGAAGCGAGGCCGCTGAGACAGTCAGGCATTGAGCTTGGGATGCCCGTGGAGTCGCGCCGGGTGATCGGATGGCAGGTCGTGCACCGCGCCACTTGCAAAGTCATGCACCACGATCCTCAGCCGCACACCCCGACCCCCCGGCAGCGGGCGGAGGCGTGGTCCCAGACTGCGTCGAGCCCAGCTCGCCGGCGGGGGACGACCTCGCCCCCAGCGCCCGCCGCAGCCTGCGCCGGACGCGCCGCAGCTCTCGCTCCTCGACCGGCTCCAGCCACGCAGCGCGCCTTCTCAGCGCGGCGCGCAAGGAAGGCCAGGCCGGACGCTCGAGGTCACCCAAGATGTCGCGCCCCCCACCACCGCCCGCCCCGAGGCCCCGCCTTCGCCACCACGCCCGCCTTCCGGCCGTTGAGCGCGCGGACCGGAGCATGGCGGGCGGGCCGCAGTCCCCGCTCCTCGTCCTCGCGGCGGCCACCGACGCCGTCGGTGCCCGTCCTTGTTGACGCGCCCGCGCGAGAGGGGGTGAGATAGCCGGAACGCTCCTCAGTGCGGCCCGGGCGCGCGGAGAGGGGCAAGGTCGAGATGTCCCCCCTCTGGCCCACCTCGTCCAGGAGCAAGAGCCCGTGCTCGGCGCAGTCGAGCTCGACGGTCCCCCGCGCCACGTCCACCCTCACCGAGCACTCGCGCCCGCACTCGGGGCAGGCGTCCGGGCTCAGTTCCAAAGCCAGTCCTTCAAGCTGCACATCGATCACCTCGAGGTCGACTCTGGGGGTGGGCCGCGTCAGGTGTGTGTCGCGGCGGGCCCGCCCGCCGGCGATCAGGTCAGGCCCGGTTCCGATCGCCCCGCCGCGGCGAGGCGGCAGAGGGCGTTCACGAGGCGCATCTCCCTGGGGCTCTTGGCCCCCGCCCGGAGCAGGGCGGGGCTGCAGACGAGCACGGCCAGGCCCTGGCCCCGGGAGACGGCCACGTTGAGGCGGTTGAGCGAGTAGAGGAAGTCGAGGCCGCGCGGCATGTCCTGCGCGGAAGACGTGGCCATTGAGTAGATGACCGCGGGCGCCTCCAGGCCCTGGAACCTGTCCACCGTGCCCACGCGGGCGCCCTCGGGCAGCCAGGCCCGCAGGAGCGCCACCTGGGCGTTGTAGGGCGCCACGACAAGGATGTCGGCGACGCCGAGGGGCCTCGTCATCCCGTCCGAGCCCGTCCAGGGCCTTCCCAGGAGGTCCTGGAAGACGACCAGCGCGGCGGCGGCCTCCTCCGCGGACCGCGTCCGGTTGTCGGTGTGCGCGACAGGCACGTAGCGGATGCCGGCGCCGGCCGCCCATCCCTCTCCCCCCACCGCCTGGCGGGAGCAGGAGGCCCGGGCCTCGAGACGCCCTTCGTAGGCGACCTCGGACACGAAGTGGCACAGGCGAGGGTGCATGCGCCAGGTCCGGTCCAGGAAGATCCCGCGGTCCTCCGGCATCGTGATCGAGTCCCCCAACAGGTGCTCCAGGCAGGAGACGTCCGCGCCCGGCGGGTGCACGCCCTGGGACGGCATGGCGAGCTGGTTGGGGTCGCCGATGAGGACGAGGTTGCGGGCGGCGCCGCCGACCGCGAGCACGTCCGCCAGCGAGACCTGGCCCGCCTCGTCGACGAAGAGCACATCCACCGCCTCCGCCATCGGCTCTCGCGCGAAGAGCCAGGCCGTGCCGGCGACGAGGTCGGACTCCCGCGCCCGCGACTCGGCCTCGGCGCGGCTGTCGGTGCAGAGCACCCCTGGAAGGCCGCAGCACTCCCCCGCGGGCGCCTTCTGGACGGCGGAGGGCCGCATCGAGCCCTCGCGGGCGGCCAGGTCCCAGACGCTCTCCAGGAAATGGGAGATGACCCTGTGGCTGGCGGCCGTGACGCCCACGCGCCGGCCTCGCCGGACGAGCTCGAGCGCCATCTCGGCCCCGGTCCGCGTCTTGCCCGTCCCGGGCGGCCCCTGGAGGGCCAGGCACCCGTCCCTCAGGGCCAGAACCGCCCGCACCGCCGCCGCCCCGGCCTCCTCACCGGGCACCCGGGCCAGGCTGACGCCGGGCGCGAGCCGGGGCGGTCGCCGGAGAAGGAGGTCGCGCGCCGCCCGGCAGGGTCCCTCCCCGTCGACACCGCTCTCGGCCACCGACCTCGCCAGCCGCGCGATGGCGTTTCTCTGCTCGGTGTCCCCCGGGGGGCCCTCGGGGATCAGCGAGCGCGGGTGGGGCGCCGCGGAGCCGGCCCGCCGCCTGAGCTCGATCCAGCCCTGCGTGGCGTCCGCGCCCACCACCTCCCCACACCCTCTGCCCGTGCGCGGGTCGACGGGGTGCGAGCCGGCCAGGATCTTGTGCTCCTGGGGCTCGTGGGAGTACCGGTGCACCTCCGACCGGGCACCCGAACCGGCGGTGCCCTCGTGGCGGAGGCCGCCCAGGGCGGAGCTCTCCTCCTGGAGCTCGGCGTCGGACATCTCCAGCCTCTGGAAGTGCGCCCACCACTGGGACCTGGCCTCCCGCCGGTGCCACGTGAGGAGCTGCGCCAGCAGCCAGCGCGCCTGCTGCTCCTCGCTGCGAGCCTCCCTTTCCTCCGGCACCCCCTGCGTGAGGAGCCCCCCGAGCCGGGCCGACTCCCGCTCCGCCTGCTCCAGGGCGGGGCCCGGCCGGTCGCTCGCCGGGGCCGGGCGGGTCGGCTCCCACCCCGCCTCGGTGCCCGCCTCCCGCCGCCGCTCCTCCAGCCAGTCGCGAAGCCTCAAGGTGGACAGGCAGTCCGCCTCGTTGTACGCGCGGATGCTCTCCAGGGTGGCGGGGTCCTGGGATTGCAGCCACTCCTCGTAGGCGGCGATGCTGGCAGCCGCGCGGGTGATGACGCCCTCCCTCTCGGCCATGTAGAGGGGCTCCAGGGCCTTGAGCGAATACGACTCCCCTGAAGCCCTGAGGGAGTGGCGCACGACCCGGTAGAGGTCGACCAGGACCTTCCCGCGCAGGAACCGGTCGACCTCCGCCTCCCGCGTCGCGTGGCGTCCCATCAGCTTCTTGAGGGCCGACGGCTCGTAGTCGGCGTAATGGAACACGTGCAGCTCCGGCCAGCGCTCGAGCCTGGCCATGAGGAAGTCGACGAACCCCTCCAGCGCCGCCTTCTCGCCCGCGGGGTCGTGGGCCCACCAGCACCGGAAGCGAGGCTCCCCGCCCTCTCTCCAGAGGACCCCGAAGAGGTACTCGAGTCCAGCCTCGGTGGCGAAGGGGTCCCCCTCCATGTCGAAGAAGACGTCGCCCGGGGAGGGCTCCGGGAGCGCGGACAGCCCCGTCCCCGCCGGACCCGGCGGCAGCAGCTCGTACAGGGCGCCGGGTGTCGACCGGCCCTCCAGCTGCAGGCGGGCCTGGCGCCTCAGCCCGTCCAGCGCGGCGGCGCCGATGCCGCCCACCGCCAGCCCCTCGCCCGCCCGGCCCAGCGCCTCCAGCGTCTCGATCCCGGCCGCCCGGAGCTTGTGGGCCTGGTCGCGGCGCATACCCGCCACCAGGCTCAGGTGGTCGTCGGCCCGCCTTCTCGCCTCGCACGCCTCCGCCCACCGGCAGACCCCGCAGTGCTCGACCGGCTCCGGGTAGGTGGAGGGGCCGGTGGCGACGGCGGCCTCCAGGCGCTCTCGGGCGGAGGCCAGGTAGCAGGTATGGTCGAGGACTCGGAAGGCCACCTCCGACCCGTCTCCCAGGACCAGGTGCATGTGCTCGGGCAGCCTGCCCTGGACCGCGGCCAGCATCTCCGAGTAGAGGCAGGTCTGGAGCAGGGCGCGCGCCTTGGCCCGGCGGGCCAGCTTGGTGTCCAGGACCTCGTAGCTCCACGGCCCCAGCCGGCTGGGCCGGTCGAGACGCCGCAGGAAGTCCGCCACCCCCAGCCACCGGCCGTCGAAGAAGACGGCCTGGTAGATGAAGGCCTCGCCTCGCGACATGGCGGCGACGGTGGCGCCGGCGGCGCTCACGTGAGCCTCTCGGGTGGGACCCGGAGGCGGGACACGGAAGACCCGCGCGCGAGATTCCAGGGCCGCCAGGTAGCCCGCCTCGTGGGCCTCGCCGCGGCGGGCCACAACCTCCAGCTCGGGGTCCAACCGCCGGGGCCGCTCAAGCTCGCCGCGGGCGGCCGCCAGCTCCAGCCCGGCCAGGTGCTCGCAGGCCATGAAGCCGGTGAGGTCGGTGGCGCTCAGCACCAGCCGTCCGTCCAGGAGCTGCACCTCTCAGCGGCCCCGCCGCGGCCGCGGCCGCGCCCGGCCGGCCGCGCCTTCCGCCTCGATACCGTGAGCGTCGCCCCTCGTCATGGCGACAGCATCATCCGCCCCGCCGGCGCCAGCTCTCTGTCGCCTCCGCCCCCCGGTGGCATAATCGCCCCGGAAAGACATGGAGCCGTTCCAGAAGCAGGACCGCGTTCTCCGCCTTCTGAAGGAGCTCACGATCTTCCAGGGCGCGGCCCACGGACTCACCACGCGCGACCTCGCCGACCGCATGGACATCAGCCAGCGCACGGCGCAGCGGGACATCGCCGCCCTGGAGTCGGAGATCGGCGTCCCCTTCCAGCTGGTGGGGTCGCGCTGGAAGGTCATCCCGGGCTGGTTCCTGCCCCCCGTCAACCTCAACATCCAAGAGGCGATGGCGCTCCTTCTGGGGGCAAGGCTCATGCTCCGCTACGCGGACCGCGCCAACCCCTTCGCCACCTCCGCCTACCAGAAGGTTGCCGCGGTCCTGCCCGAGGGGGTGCGGGGCGCGCTCGCGGAGACCGCCCAAGGGCTCTCGCTCAAGGCCCAGGACGCCGTCTACCTCAAGGTGCTGGCGACCCTCACCTCGGCCTGGGCGGAGCGCCGCAAGGTCTCCATCGCCTACCGGTCGGGAAACGGGGGCGGCGCCGAGGCCCAAAGACGCACCGTGCACCCCCTCTTCCTGGAGCCCAGCGCCCCCGGCCACGGCTGCTACCTCATCGCCTGGGACGAGACGCGCGGCGCCACCCGCAACTTCAAGCTCGAGCGGATCTCGGACGCCCGCCTTTTGGAGACCGCCTTCTCGCCTCCCGCCGGCTTCTCCGTCGCCCGTCACCTGGCCGGCGCCTGGGGAGTCTGGTCGTCCGAGGACCCGGTCGAGGTCGTGCTGCTCTTCGACCGCTCCGTCGCGGCGCGAGTCAGGGAGACGGTCTGGCACCCGAGCCAGGTCCTGGAGCAGGAGGCGGACGGCCGCCTCCGGCTGCGGCTCCGGGTGGCGTCGGCGGTGGAGATCCGGCACTGGGTGCTGGGCTGGGGCGGCGCCTGCGAGGTGGTGTCCCCTCGGTCGCTGCGCCAGGAGGTGGCCTCGCAGGCCCGCGCGATGGCCCGCGCGTACGGCCTGGACGGGGAGCCGGCGCGCGTCGGGCGCCTGCTGGCCGGCCTCGAGGCGGCGGCGGCAGAGAAGGCCCCCCGCGCGCGCGGCCGGAAGGCGGGGTAGCCGGGCGGGGCCCCCCTTTCCCCTGGGGGGATGACAGGCGGAGTCTTGGATGCCATCCTTGGCGGCGCAGCATCGGGCGGCGCCCTGATCGGGTCGGGAGTCGCCGGCGGGAAGGGGCGCCCACCTGAGGTGAGGAGATGAGCGTCGGATCGGCGCGTTGGGCGACGTCGGGCCACTCGTGCACCGCGCGGGGCGCCCAGGAGGGAGCCCGCGACCATTCCGGGGGCTCGGCGATCGGCCGCCCCGGCCGGCGGACAGGCCCCCCCACCCCACCCCCTCCCCTCCCCGAGGACCTGCCCGGTCGCCGCGCCACCCAAGAGCCCGCGTGAGACCCGAGGGGGCCCGGCGCCGCTCCCCCGGTTCCGGCATGAGGCGGGACCCGGTGCCGCGTCCGCGGGAGAGTCACCGCCGGTACCGGCCGCGGGCCCTCGCCGCGGCGACCACCGCCCTCGTCCTGGGCGGCCTCCTGGGAGGGTGTGGCGGCCCCTCCTTCCGCGCTACCTCGGCAGAGGGCTCCTACCCGGTCGTGTTCGGTGTCTTCGACCCGTTCACCGGGCTGGACGCCACCGCCGGCCCCGAGAAGATGGGCGGCTGCCTGGCCGCCGTGCGCCTGGTCGACGCCGGGGGCGGCATCCTCTCCCACCGCCAGGTCTCCTGCCGGGCCTTCGACGACCGCGACGACACGGCCCGCGCCGAGGCTGCGGCGGCCGTCATGGTGCGCGCCCGCGGCCTGGTCGGGGTCCTGGGTCCGGCCGGGGACGCTGGCGCGGGCGCGGCCGCGGTCATCGAGAGGGCGCGCATGACGATGTTCTCGGACAGCCCCGACCCCGCCTTCTCGCACGCGGCGCTGCCGTACTTCTGGAGGATCGTGCCTCCACCCGAGGACGCCGGGCTGGCCATGGCCCTGTGGGCCCGGGACCAGGGGTACACGCGAATGGCGGCCGTCTTCGGTGACGACGCGGCCGAGCAGGCCGCCGTGCCCACCTTGGTGCGGGCGTTCGAGCACCTGGGGGGGACCGTGACCATCGCGCAGGCGGTCCCCCTCGACGCCGCCAGCTACCGGACCGAGATCGCACGCATGCTGGCGAGCTCCCCCCAGGCCCTCTTCGCGGGCATGGACCCGGCCTCGGCCGCCACCTACGTGGGCCAGGCCGCGCAGGCCCACCCCCTCCTTCCCATCGTGGGCGGGCCGGGCACCGAGGACCCCGCCTGGTGGGCGGCCGTGGGCCGGGCGGCGGGGGCCCCCTGGCTGAGCCGGCACTACGTCGGCGTGGAGGCCTACGCCCCGGCCGCGGGTCCCGCCTGGGCCGCCTACAGCCGATCGCTCCAGGCGCTGGGCGCGCGGGTCCCGGACGCCGCCCTCTACGCGGCCGACCCCAACGCCATGGCCGCCTACGACGCGGTCAACATCATGGCCCTGGCCATGACGGCCGCGGGCAGCACCGACCCCGCCGTCTACAACGCCTACGTGGACAAGGTGGTGACCGGCGGGGCGGGGGCGGAGGTCGTGCACGACTTCCAGGAGGGGAAACGGGCCCTCGAGTCGGGCAGGGTGATCCAATACGTGGGGGCGGCGGGCGCAGTCCGCTTCACCCGGTGGCAGAGCTCGCCGGGTGCCTTCCAGGTCGACTCGGTCGACGCCACCGACCCCACCGGCGAGCGGGTCGTGGCCACGTTCCCCGCCTCCCAGGTGGCGGCCCTGGCCGGCGCGCCCGGCATCTGAAGGCTCCGGCCCGGCTCAGGGGTCGCCGTGGAGGCAGGCCGCGAACTGGCCCGCCTCCACGCCTCCCAGCGGGTGAGCTTCCTCACCTCTCCTCTTCGACCCTGCGACGCGGCCCGTGGATGGCCATGCTAGCTGGCCCAGGGTGCCTTGTCCAGTGGCGCAAGTGGGGATCTGGAAGGACAGATTGACTGGTGGAGCCCCTTGTGCGGCCAACCACTTTCCCGGACCCGCCGAAGGATCGGGCACGCGCCCGGCCAGGGCGCCTGCCTTCAGATGTACCCCAGCTTTCTCAGCCTGGGCGCAAGGCTCGTCTCGAGCAGCTCCAGGCTCCGGGAGTCGAGGTCGCGCCGGAAGGCGTCGGTGCGCCCGGTGGGGAAGGAGTAGCGGCGAAAGCCCGCCTCGAAGGCGCCGTCCCAGGGCAAGTGGACGAAGTCGAGGACCCCCCGGGTGACCTCCTCGGGCCGGGCCACGAGATCCTCGTACCTGAGCTCCATCCAGCGGTCGGAGGAGACCAGCTGGGAGGCGGCTTGGAAGGCGTCCATGAGGATCATCCAGCCCAGCCCGGCGAGGAGGGTGAAGGAGCGGCCGGAGTCCTCCCACTCCTGCGCGTAGGGCTCGGGGAGCGGCCCCAGGTGCCACTTCCAGGGTCCCCCGTAACCGCGCCACCAGCCCATCTGCAGCCAGGAGTTGGCGACCGCCCGGCCGTCGCGGATGACGTGCACGAAGCGCGCCTGCGGGAAGACGGCGCGGAAGAATCCCGCGCGCGGCCAGCCCGTCAAGTGGTGGGCGAAAGCGGGCGTGCGCTGGGCCCTGCGGCGGCTCTCGAAGAATCTCCTGGTCCTCTCCGCCAGCCAGGGGGTGGCGTCCTCGGCCAGGAGGTCGCGGAACGGCTGCGACATGATGGGCGAGATCTGCCGGTCGAGCACCTCCCAGCCCTCCGAGGGCGCCAGCCGGAGCCTGCCTCGCTCGAAGATCTGGCGCGAGTCGCGGTAGGGGACAAGGCGGGGGTCGCGGGGCGGCACGCGCCGGAAGAGGGCGTTGTTCCAGCGCCCGGCCAGGTTGAGGCGGGGCAGCTTGTCGTCGAGGTTGGAGACGAAGCCCACCGACGGGTGCCTGGTCAGCAACTCATGCATGAGCGTCGAGCCACAGCGGCCGGTGCCGACGACGAAGATCATCGTCGGCTCGCCCACGCCTTGAGCTTTGCCGTGCAGGTCAGCCCACCCCCCTATGGCGTCGAACCAACGACGAAGCATAGCGGATGCCGGGCCAGGGGGGTTGGGACTTTCGCGCCCCCGGGCGGGACGATGGCACCCCAACCGGGCGTGGGCGCGACCGCGCAGCCCGGCCCGCGCGCGGCTGCGGATGGTGCGAATGGCATGCTGGATCGGCCCTAGTGCTTGCTTTGTCGGCAAGGGGGGGCGAAGATTACAGCACTCCGGCCCCGGGCACCGCGCTCGGCCGCCTGGGCCGAAGCCTCGTCACGCGCGTACACCCGGGTTCCGAGCCGGCCCCGTCCAGGGCGCCTCGATAACGCGTAAGGAGGACGACGCATGAAGCGTGCACGCAAGTCGAAGGTGCCGCCCGTCCCGGCCGCCTCGGCGCCGGAGGGCACGGGGCTCTTCCAGCGGCGGCTGTCGCGGCGGGAGTTCGTCAAGTCGACCGGGCTGCTGGCCCTCTCGGCGACCAGCGCCCCCGCCATCTTGGCCGCCTGCGGGACGTCGCCGTCGACCAAGTCGGGGACCAAGAGCGGGCCCAAGACGCTCAAGGTCCTGCAGTGGAGCCACTTCGTCCCCAAGTACGACACCTGGTTCGACCCCTACGCCCAAAGCTGGGGCCAGAAGAACAACGTCACCATCACCGTCGACCACATCAACAACGCGCTCCTCCCCGCCCGCACGGCGGCCGAGATCAGCGCCGGCTCCGGGCACGACCTCATCGAGTGGATCACCTCGCCCTCCCAGTACGAGCCCGGCGTCTTGGACCTCTCGGACGTCGTGACGGAGGCGGCGAAGAAGTACGGCAGCCAGATCCCCTTCTGCAAGGCCAGCAGCTACAACCCCAAGACCAACAAGTTCTACGGCTTCTGCCACGGCTACGCGCCCGACCCGGGCGACTACCGCAAGAGCGACTTCTCGGCCGTGGGCCTGCCCGACGGCCCCACCACCTACGACCAACTGCTGACCGCCGCCACCGCCATCTACAAGACCAAGAAGCTGCGGCTCGGCCTCGGGATGTCGCCTGAGGTGGACTCCAACATGGCCTCGCGCGCCCTCATCTGGTCCTACGGCGGCTCGATCCAGGACGCCAACGAGAACGTGGTCTTCAACTCCCCGCAGACGGTGGCGGCGGTGGAGTGGATGGTCAAGGCCTTCAAACAGGCCATGAGCTCGGAGGTCTTCAGCTGGACGGCCGCCTCCAACAACCAGGGCCTGGTGGCGGGCCAGCTCTCCTACATCCTCAACTCCATCTCCGCCTACCGGACGGCCCAGACGACGCGTCCCGACATCGCCAACGACATCTTCTTCGTGCCCGCCCTCAAGGGCCCGAGCGGCACCGGCCTGGTCGGCGAGCACGTCGTCTACGTCTACATCATCCCCAGCTTCTCCAAGAACGCGGACACCGCCAAGCAGTTCATCTTGGACCTGGTCGGGCACTACCACGACGCCGTCTACAACTCGGAGCTCTACAACTTCCCCTCCTTCACCAACACGGGCGCGCAGTCGGCGCTCTTCTCGAGCGGCGGCTGGCTCGACAACGACCCCTTCGGGTCGCACCCCGCCAACAAGCTCCAGGTCCTGAAGTCGGCGCAGAGCTGGAGCACCAACGTGGGCTATCCGGGACCCTCCAGCGCGGCCGTCGGGGAGGTCTTCAACACCTTCGTGCTGCCCAACATGATGGCCAGCGCGGCCAAGGGCCAGGCCAGCCCCCAGCAGGCGGTCGCGAACGCCGACTCCCAGATCAAGGCCATCTTCCAGAAGTGGCGCCAGAAGGGGCTGGTGGGAGGCAGTTCATAGCCGGACGGCAGGTACGCCTGACGTTCCCGCCGAGGGTAGCGGCCAGTGGCTGAGGTCGAGGTCCGGAAGATAAGGAAGACGTTCGGCGGCGGCTACGCCGTAGACGGCATCGACCTGCGCTGCGGGGACGGCGAATACCTGGTCCTGCTGGGGCCCTCGGGATGCGGCAAGACCACCCTACTTCGCATGATCGCGGGGCTGGAGCAGCCAAGCGCGGGCGAGGTCCTCATCGGGGGCCAGGTCGTGACCCGGCTGCCCCCGCGCGCCCGCAAGATCGCCATGGTCTTCCAAAGCTACGCCCTCTACCCCCACAAGTCGGTGCGCAAGAACATCGCCTTCCCGCTTGAGGCGGAGGGCCTGCCCCGGGCCCAGCGGGCGGAGAAGATCCAGTGGGCGGCCTCCCTCCTGGGCATCGACCACCTCCTCGACCGCCGGCCCCGCATGCTCTCGGGCGGCGAGCGGCAGCGCGTCGCCCTCGCCCGCGCGCTCGTGCGCGAGCCCCAGGTCTTCCTCCTCGACGAGCCCCTCTCCAACCTCGACGCCAAGCTGCGGGCGACCGCCCGCGTGGACTTGAAGCAGTTCCAGCAGAGGGTGGGGGTCTCCACCATCTACGTGACCCACGACCAGGTCGAGGCCATGGGCCTGGGCGACCGCGTGGCCGTGCTCAATCAGGGCAAGGTCCAGCAGGTGGGCACTCCCGACGAGATCTACAACCAGCCCGCGAACGTGTTCGTGGCGACGTTCGTGGGCTCGCCCCCCATGAACCTGGTCGAGCGCGACGGCCTCCTGGTCGGCTTCCGGCCCGAGGTGGCCCTCCCGGACAGCCCGAGCGCGCCCCTGGGGGGCGGCTTCCGCCTCCGCGGGCGCGTGACCCGGATCGAAAACCTGGGCTCCGACCGGCACGTGTACATGTCCGTCAAGGACGCCTCGGGAGAGGCCCGCATCGTGGCCAAGCTGCGCTCGGCCGCGCCCTTCGCCGCCGCCGTCGACAGCGAGGCCGAGGTGGTGGTGCAGAGGCAGGATCTGAGGTTCTTCGAGAAGGAGAGCGGGCGGAGGACGGCCGCGCCCGCCTCCTTGGGCTGAGGGGAATCTGGTGGCCGCCGGCGAGCCCACCCGCCAGTTCCTGAGGCCGGCCCTCGCCCGCGGCCTGCTCTTCCTGGAGTCGGACTCGGTCCTGGGCCCCACTCTCTTCATGCCCTCGGTCCTCTACCTCCTGGCGCTGGTCGGCTTTCCCCTCGTGCTCGTCTTCCTCTACGCCTTCAGCGACATCACGACTGGCAACCCCTCGCTGCACCTGGTCGGGCTCTCGACCTTCGCCGCCGCCATCCGCGACCCCGTCTTCCTCGTCTCCCTGCGGAACACGTTCGTGATCACGTTCATCTCGCAGGCGCTCGTCGTCGTGTTCTCCTTGGTGCTCGCCTTCGCGCTCTCGGCGGAGTTCCCGGGCCGCTGGCTGGTCCGGCTCTTGATCCTCCTGCCCTGGACGACGCCCATCGCGCTGAGCGCCGTCATGTGGCTCTGGATGCTGGACGCCCAGTTCAGCCCCTTCGACTGGGTCCTCTCCCACCTCCACGTCATCCAGCCCGGCACCTACGTGGCCTGGTTCGGCGATTCCCGAATCGCGATCGGCTCCATCATCGCGCTCCAGACCTGGCGCTTTCTACCCCTGGCCACGGTCATCCTGATGGCCGGGCTGACCTCCATCCCGCAGGACGTCAAGGAGCAGGCGGAGGTCGACGGGGCGGGCTTCTGGCGCCGCCTCTTCCACATCATCCTGCCCCTTTTGACCCCCATCGGGATGGTGGCCGTCCTCTTCGGGATCGTGGCCACCTTCACCGACATGGCGGCCGTCTACATACTGACCAGCGGAGGCCCCGACAACTCGACCCAGGTGCTGGCCAGCTGGGCCTTCTTCAAGGGCATCAACAGCGGCAACCTCGGGCAGGGTGCAGCCGTGGCGCTCTTCATGTTCCCCGTCCTTCTGGCCATCTCCGTGGTCATGCTGCGGACGGCCAGCCGCGCGGAGATCGCCTGATGGCCGTCAGCGCCCGCCACGCGGCCGGACGCCCGGCGGCGGTCAGGGTCGGGCTGGGGACCTTGAGGTTCTTGGTCATCGCCGTCTTCGCCCTCGCCTGCGCTTTCCCCTTCATCTGGGCGGCGATCACGATGTTCAAGGCCGACCCCGACCTCTACAACCCCACCCACAACCCCTTCCTCTTCAACAAGCCGGCCACGCTCCAGCACATCCTGCTTCTCTTCCAGCAAACCCAGTACCTGGACTTCGTCCGCAACTCGGTGGTGGTGGGCGCCTTGGTGGTCGCGCTGACCCTCCTGGGCAGCGTGCCCGCCGCCTACTCCCTGGCCCGGCTGACGGGGAGGTGGGGGGAGAAGATCGGGTTCGCCATCTTCGTGGTCTACCTGGTGCCCACCACCCTGCTCTTCCTGCCCCTCTCCCGGGTCGTGGCGGTCCTCGGGCTGCAGGACAGCATCGGGTCCCTGGTCGTCATCTACCCCACCTTCACCATCCCGCTCTCGACCTGGCTCCTGCTCGGCTTCTTCAAGTCGATACCGCGCGACATCGAGGAGCAGGCCATGATCGACGGCTACTCCCGGGTGGGGGCGGTCCTGAGGACGGTGCTGCCGCTGGCCACGCCGGGCCTGCTCACGGTCGTGGTCTTCAGCTTCACGCTCACCATGAACGACTTCATCTACGCCCTGGCCTTCATCTCCACGTCGTCCTCGTTCACGATCAGCGTGGGGGTGCCGACCGCGCTCATCCGGGGCGACGTCTTCTTCTGGCAGGCGCTCATGGCCTCGGCCGTGATCGTGGCGGTGCCCGTCGCCTTCGTCTACAACCTCTTCCTGGACCGCTTTGTGCAGGGCCTGGCGCTGGGCGCCGTGAAGGGGTAGCGGGGCGCCCCGAGCGGAGCCGCCCCGGCGGCCCTCGGGGAGGCGTGGATCGCAGACCCGGTGTCCGCTCGCGCCCGCTTTTGGTTATGGCGGAGGTCTTCCCGAACGCCTTCGTGCAGGAGAACTTCGGCATGAGCGAGGGACTGCTCACGTTCGTGCGGCGCGACGACCCCCCGGAGGTGCGCATGGAGACGGTGGGACGGCCGGTCTCCCCCGACGACGAGGTCCGCCTGATCGACGAGGAGGGCCGCGAGGTGCCCGAGGGCGAGGTGGGCGAGCTCGCCTGCCGGGGCCCCTACACCCTGCGCGGCTACTACCGCGCCCCGAGCACAACGCCAGGGTCTTCACCCCCGACGGCTTCTACTGCTCGGGCGACCTCATGCGCCGCCACCCCTCGGGCAGCTACCTGGTCGAGGGGCGCCGCAAAGACCTCGTCAACCGGGGCGGGGAGAAGATCAGCGCGGAGGAGGTGGAGAACCTCATCCTCACCCACCCGGCGGTCCAGAACGTCGCCTGCGTGCCCTTTCCCGACCCCGTGCTGGGCGAGCGCATGTGCGCGTGCGTGATCCCGCGCCGGGGGGCGGCGGGCCCCACCCTGGAGGACCTGGTCCGGCACCTCACCGACCAGGGCATCGCCAGGTTCAAGCTCCCCGAACGGCTGGAGCTCATGCAGGAGTTCCCGCTCTCGGACTTCGGGAAGGTCTCCAAGAAGGCGCTGGCGGAGGCCCTGGGGGGCGGCTCCTGAGCCCAGGGGCCCGACGGAAGGTCAGAGTCGAAGGGCCGGGTGCCCTACCTCAGGAGGGGGTCAGCCGGCCTGGCCCTCGACGGGCGCCTCCCCGTTCGTCTCCGGCTGTTCGTGCCGGCGGTGGCCCCGCTCCCCCGAAGGCTGCATGGAGACGTGCCCGTTGAGTGTGGCGCCGTCCTCGATGGCGAGGCGGGCGACTTTGACGTCGCCGGTCAGGACCGCGGAGCCTGAGAGCATGAGGCGGTCCTGGGCGGAGACGGACCCCGAGACCTGTCCCCTGACGTTCACGGTGCGCCCCTGGATGGACGCGTTCACGCTGGCCGAGGACTCGACGTTGACGTCGCCGGTGGCGTCCAGCTCTCCCTCGACCGAGCCCTGGACGCGGATGTCGCCCTCCACGTGCAGCTTGCCGGCCAGGGTGTCGCGGGGCCCGAGCACGATCGACCCCGGCTGGCTGTCTCGGTTGCGGTGCCTTCCGCCGGACTCTGCCACGGTTTCAGTCTCCACTTCCATTTCACACACCCCAGAGCGCGGAGGGGCAGGCGGATGGGGCTCGCCCCCCGCGAGATTGCCCTCGCGGGCCGACCCATCTTACTCGACCACCTCCGCCATCGCATGGAATCGGCGAGACCGCGAGCGCCGACCCGTCGAGTCTGGCGGGCGGCGGGCCCCGGTCACCTGCCTGCCGGCGCGGGAGCGCCCCTCAAGGCCGGGCCGCGTGAGCCGCCCGGGCAGCCCTTCGGACCCGGGTTCGGCGCCCGGCCGGCCGGGACCGGGCGCTATGGGGCCGTAGTCTGGGGTCGCTGATGAGCGCGCCCCAGCCCCGCCCCCCAGGTACGGGCTACGTGGAGCACCTGATCGATTTCTACGATGCCTTCGCCGAGCACTACGACGCCTGGGCGGAGGGCCTCCACGGGCGCGTGGCGGCACGCCTGGCCGAGATCGCGAAGGCGCGGCCGAGGGAGGCGGCGCTGGACGTGGGGGCGGGCACCGGCCTTGTCACCCACCTGGTGGCGGCCGGGGTCGGGCGGCGGGGCGAGGTCATCGGCATCGACCTCTCCGAGGGCATGCTCCAGGTGGCGAGGCGGGCCGCCCGCGCCAACACCCGCTTCATGGGTATGCCCGCCGAGCGCCTCATCTTCCGCGACTCCACCTTCGACCTCGTCACCTACGGCCTCAGCCTGGGCATGCTGGTCGACCCCCGGACGAGCCTGGCCGAGGCCCACCGCGTGCTCCGGCCCGGTGGCCGCGTCGCCATCGCCTCGCTGCGGCGCAGCCTCGACACCGAGTCCCAGGACGTCTTCTACGCGGTCGTCCGGGGCCTGCTCCGCGACCACCCCCTGAGGCTGCCCGACCCTCCCGGGGGCCGCGGCCGCTTCGGGGAGCCGGACGTGCAGCGCGGCCTTCTGGAGGCGGCCGGCTTCGGGCGCGTCGAGGTGGTGGAGATGGTCACGGGCGGGCGGGCGCCGGACGTCTCCCGTTGGGTGGACCTCATGGCGGGCTCGGGCCCGCTCCCCCACACGCTCATCTCCGCCCTCGGCCCGGGCCTCAGGGACCGGCTGGAGGCGGACCTCGAAGCCGCCCTCGCCCCCCTCGGGGAGGACGCCTACCGGCACCACCACGCCTTCTCCTTCGCCCTCGGGGTCAAGCCCGGGGAGCCCGGCCGGCGGGGCCGGTCCGGTCAGGGGCGGGAGCGGCGCACGGCGTCGGGGAGCATGGCGTAGAGGTCGGCCCTGTCCATGGCCTTGCTCACGTAGGCGAAGACGTCGGGGTCCTCCGGCTGCTCGGTGAAGACCGGGTAGGCGCTGTAGAAGATGACGGGGATGCGCATGCCCCGGGTGCGCATCTCGTTGAGGAGCCCCCAGCCGTCCATGGGCTCGGGCAGCATGAGGTCGATGATGGCGACCTGGGGCGGCGACGCCGAGGCCACCTCCAGGGCCTGGGCAGCGTCCTCGGCCACGGCCACTTCGTACTCGAGCATCCTGAGGTCTGTCTCCAGGATGACCCGCCAGGCCCTCTCGTCGTCCACGACGAGCACCCTCGACCCGCGCACGTCCACGGGAGCGGGGTCGATCGGCTTGGGGGGAACGAACGGCATCTCGTCAACCTACTCCTGCCTACTCTTGCGCGCCTTATCCAAGGCACCTCGGCCGCCCTGGACGCTCCACCTGTCAAGCGCCCGACAGCGGCGCTGCACGCCCCCACGGCGAAGGCCACCCAGGCGCGAACCGGGCCTTCCCGGACTTGAGGCCGGGGGCGGCGCCGCGGTCGCCTGCCGGTGCTTGAATTTACCAAGCCGCTTGACGCTCGGTTGTTAAGAAACACCGAATAGAAACGCGTTTGGGTAAAGGGTCGCGGTCGCGGTGACCCCGGCCCTGAAGCGGGCGTCCCAAGAGGCCGCCCGGCTCGCGCCTGGCGTTTCCAAGCGTGGGGGGGCGCGGGCGGCCGCGCCGGGTATCCTCTCTGCAGCCGTGGACTACCGCCTGGAGCAGCTGGTCAACGGCCCAGCCGGGAACCACGCCGTCCTCGACCGGGTCATGGTCTGGGTCGCCTCCGACCTCGTCTACCTCTTCTTCGCGGCCGTCGTGCTCTGGTTCCTCTACGGCTGGTGGCGGGGCCTTCACGAAGACCGCCGGGGAGCCATCGCGGCCGGGATGGCGCTCATCCTCGCCCTCATCGTGAACGCTGTGGTGGCCGCCATCTGGGTGCGGCCGCGGCCCTTCGTGGCTCATCCCGCCACCGTCCATCTGATCCTCCTCCACGGCCGGGACGCCTCTTTCCCCAGCGACCACGCGGCCATGACTTTCGCTGTGGCCACCGTCCTGGTGCTCCTGCACCGCCGCCTGGGGCTGCTGGCGTTCCTGGCCGCGGCGGCCGTCTGCTACGCCCGCGTCTACGTGGGCGACCACTACCCCGGCGACGTCCTGGGAGGGGCGGCCGTGGGGGCCGCCTGCGGCCTTGTGCTCGGCCTCTGGGCGTCGGGGCTGCCCGACCTCGTCCGCAAGGCCCTCGACGACCTCATCCGCGCCCTCCACCTCCCGCTCGAGGAGGAGGCCGGATGAGGGGGGGCCCTCGCAGCCGCCTCGCCCCGGGGCCACGCGCCGCCGCCCAGACCGCGCCTGAGAGGGCCGGCCACGACCCGGCCGGGGCGGGTCTATGTGGTGGGTTGGGCAGCCCTCGCCCTCGCCCTCGTCATCGCCCTGAGCTGGTTACTGGCCCCCTCCACCTCTGACATCCAGGCCCGCGTGGACGCCGCCGCCGCCCGCCATCACGACCCCGTCCTGGCCCCCGGCGAGGTCCCCCCCGTCCTCGCCCAGGCCGTCGTGGCGACCGAGGACGAGCGCTTCTACCAGCACCACGGCATCGACGTCATCGGGCTCGCGCGGTCGCTCTGGTTCGACGTCTCTCACCGCTGCGCGTGCCAGGGGGGCTCCACCATCACCGCCCAGCTGGGCAAGGACATGTACCTGGGGGGCAGCGACCGGGGCCTCAAGAAGCTCGAAGAGCTCGTGCTGGCGGTCAAGATCGAGACCACCATCTCCAAGCAGCGCATCCTGGCCGACTACCTGTCCGAGATCCCCACCGGGCCCGGCCTCTACGGCGTCACGGCGGCCTCCTGCGCCTACTACCGGAGGCCCCTGGAAGGTCTCACGCTGCCCGACTACGCGCTCCTGGCCGGCCTCACCCAGGCGCCTTCCGCGTACGACCCCCTGGTCGACCCCTCGCTGGCCCGGGAGCGGCGGGCGGCGGTGCTGGCGGCCATGGTCTCCGAGGACTACATCACGCCGGCCGCGGCCGCGGCCGCGGCGCGGGCCCCCATCGTGCCCCCGGGCGGCCCCGGCTGCCAGGGCTGAGGCCCGCCGCGGCTCAGGGCCCGGCCCCCCCGAGCCTGGCGGGACGCCACCAGAACCGCAGGCGCAGCACCGTCAGAAGCGCCCTGTGGATCTCGCCGGCGGAGACCTTGGACCTGCCAGCCACCCGGTCCTCGAACCTGATCGGCACCTCCACCAGGGGGAAGCCCGCCCGCGCGCAGCGGTAGGCCATCTCGATCTGGAAGGAGTAGCCCTGGGCCTCCACGCTCTTAAGGCCGACCCTCTCCAGGACCGACCGCGTGTAGCAGCGGTAGCCGGAGGTGACGTCGCGGGCAGGCAGGCCGAGGACGACCCGGCAGTAGAGGTTGGCGCCGTAGGAGAGGGCCCAGCGGCGCGCGCCCCAGCCCACGATGGAGCCGCCCGCGACGTAGCGGGAGCCGATGGCGAGGCCTCCGCTGGAGCGGGCCGCCCGGATGATGTCGTCGAGGTGGACGGGCAGGTGGGAGCCGTCGGCGTCCATCTCCACCATGAGGACGTAGCCGCGGGCGAGCGCGAGGCCGAAGCCGGCCAGGTAGGCGCCCCCCAGTCCCAGCTTGGCGGGGCGGTGGAGCACGGTCACGCCGGCGTCCTCGGCCGCCAGGCGGTCCGCGATCTCGCCCGTGCCGTCCGGGGAGGCGTCGTCCACGACCAGGACGTCGTGGCCGAGAGCGCGGACGGCGGACACCACCCGCTCGAGGTTCTCCCGCTCGTCGTAGGTGGGAACGATGACGAGCGCCCGACCCGCGGTTACGTCCGCCATCCGACGGGCCAGTATGACGCCAAGCCGGCCGGCGTCCGGGAGGTGGCCGGACGGGCCGCCTCAGGAGCCAGGTTGTCCACCTCGGTGCGCGCCGCGCCCGGAGCCGCCACCGCCCGGCCGCGGGCCCGCCCGGGAGGCGGGAAAATCGGCCATGTAAGCCGGCGGTCGAGCCCCTAGAATTGTCCGCCGTGGGCGGGGCGGTCGACTACAGCGGGCCCTTCCAGCGGGCCATCGAACTGGTCGGCAAGAGGTGGAGCGGGGCCGTAGTGAGGGCGCTCCTGGAAGGGCCCGTGCGCTTCAACCACCTCTTGGTGGGCATCCCCGGCATCAGCGACCGGGTCCTCACCGAAAGGCTCCGCGAGCTGGAGTCCGAGGGCATCGTCGAGCGCCTCGTCGACCCCGGCCCCCCGGTCCGCGTGAGCTACCGCCTGACCAGCCGCGGGCGTGCCCTGGAGCCCGTCGTCGCGGCCGTCTCGGACTGGGCCGAGGAGTGGCTGGCGGCCGCCGTGAGCGCCGCCGCCAGCTAGGCTCGCCTCCCCCTCCGAGGAACGCGCCGCCCCCTTCGGGGGCACCCCGGGCGGCCTTTGGGACGAGGCCGCCTCGAGCCCCTTTCGGCCCCCGCGGGAGCGGGCTCTCAGTTCAGCCTCCCCTGCTACCATCGTTCCCGCAATGCCGCTAGGCGACATCCTCCGTCGCCGCCCGCGCGACGCGGAGCCATGCCCCGCCTGCGGCGCGGCGCTCCCCACGGGCTCGGTCTTCTGCCCTTCCTGTGGCGTGCGCGTGGACGACCCCGACGCGCAGCCCCTGCACATCGTCGACCGCACCACGGGCCTCTTCAACGACCGCTTCATCCGGCCCGTCCTGGAGGACGAGCTGGCCCGCGCCCACCGCTACGGGCGCCCCCTGGGCGTCCTCCTCGTGGAGAGCCAGGCGGAGGCCGCCAAGGCGGCTGAGGAGGGCGGCGGCAACCCGGGCGGGGAGGACTGCCTCAAGGCGATGGCGGCGGCGGTGGCCCGGACGCTCCGCGACGTGGACACCCCGGGCGTCCTCGCGCGTCACCCCGCCCAGCTCCTGGCCCTGCTCCCCGACACCGACATGGCGGGCACCGCCCACGCCGCCAACCGCGTCCTCAACGCGGTCAACGCCGCCCTCAACCCGATCGGGGGATCGTGCACGGTCGGACTCGTCTGCGTCCGCCCCGCGCAGCGCTTCCGCGCCGGCGCCATCATCGAGGCGGCGGGCCGGAGCCTTCGCAGCGGGCGCCCGGAGCTGCTCGGCCGCTGACGCCGGGCGGCCTCAGGCGGGGCCGTACCCGGGGGCGGGGGGACGGGCACGGGCATCGCTCGACCTCGAGCGCAGGGTCCAGGGTCGAAAGCGCGCGCCCGGCACCCCGGCGAAGACGAGGTAGGCCGCGGAGGGCTCCTCGGCCCTGTAGACGTGGCGCTCGCCGGGGTCCACGAGCAGCATCTCGCCCACCCCCACGCTGCCGCCCACGCCCGCCTCGCTGTAGGCGATGCGGCCCTCGGTCACGATGAGCACGACGGGGATGGCCGTGCGGTGCTCGGGGACCCGCTGGCCGGCCTCGAGCCTCAGGCCCACGACACGCATGGCCCCGCAGTCGGCGATCTGCTCCCAGCCGAAGGCTCTGGGCTCCATCCGTGGTATTGTCGCCAACCCCGGGCCCGGCCCGGGCCCCGCGGGCAGCCTGCGCTACCCTCGGGCGAGGCCATGAGGATCGTCCACGCCGCCGGCGTCGAAGGGGCGCGCGAGGGGGCCGGGCTGGTCGTGGTCATCGACGTCCTGCGCGCCTTCACGGTCGCCGCCGTCGCCCTCTCGCGGGGGGCCAGGGAGTCCTTGCTGGTGGGCACCTTGGAGGAGGCCCGGCGGCTGGCCGCCCGCGTCCCGGGCTCGGTCCTCTCCGCGGAGGAGGACGGGCTGCCCGTGCCGGGCGTCGCCGTCAGCAACTCCCCGGCCGCCATCGAGGCCCTCCCCATGTCCGGGCGCACGCTCATCCAGCGCACCAGCGCGGGCACGCAGGGCGTCGTCGCCGCGGGCGACCGCGAGGTCCTGGCGGCGGCCCTGGTGGTGGCCTCGGCGACGGCGCGCGAGATCTCGCGCCGGGGGCCCGAGACCCTCACCCTGGTGGCCATGGGAGAGCCCTTCGGCCACGTCGAGGACCGCGCCTGCGCGCTCTACCTGGAGGGCCTTCTGACCGGCCGCCCGGCCGACCTGGAAAGGCTCCTCTCGCCGCTCCGGGCCTCCGACCGCTACCGCCGGGTGGAAAGCGGCCTCTGGCCGGGCTTCCCGCCCCGCGACCTCGAGATCGGGCTCGAGGTCGACGCCTTCTCGTTCGCGATGCCGGTAGCGCCGGAGGGGGGGCTCCACCGCCTGCGCCGGCTGCCGGCCTGAGCCGCCCTCGACGTGCGCTTTGCGCGGGCCTCGCGCCCATTTACGATTACGCGCGCCCTCGGCAGCTTCGACAGGAGGCAAACACACATGCAGCAGCCCCAGGCGGCCGCGCCCGTCCTTCTTCCCACGCGGGTCCACGACGGCGAGGGCCCCGGCCTTCGCTACCACATCGAGGGTGAGCTCGTGCCCGTCCTCCACCTGGAGCTTGGGGGCGGCATGCCCGTCTACTTCGAGCACCATGTCCTGCTCTGGAAGCATCCCTCGGTGAACATCGGCGTCCGGCAGATGAAGGGGGCCTTCAAGCGGGTGGTGGCGGGCATGCAGATCTTCATGACGGAGGCGGCGGGGCCGGGCCAGATCGCCATGAGCCGGGACGGCGCCGGCCAGATCTTCCCCCTCGCCCTGCAGCCCGGCCAGACGGTGGAGGTCCGCGAGCACCAGTTCCTGGCCGCCACCGGGAACGTCGACTTCTCCTTCCGCAGGCTGCGCGGGATCTCCAACATGCTCTTCGGGGGCAGCGGCATCTTCATCGACCGCTTCACGGCCGAGGGCCAGCCCGGGCTGGTCTGGCTGCACGGCTACGGGAACGTCTTCGAGAAGGCGCTCGGGCCGGGGGAGTCGATCGACGTCGAGCCTGGGGGCTGGGTCTACAAGGACGGCGGCGTGGACATGCAGGTCCAGGTCTTCGGGCTGCGCACGGGCGTCTTCGGCGGCTCCGGCCAGCTCGTCTTCAACCGCTTCACGGGCCCGGGGCGGGTGGGCATCCAATCCATGTACGTGCACCTGCCCACGGCCGACTAGCCCCCGGCGAGCTCTCAGGGCAGGCGCTCGATCCAGGCCGGGGTCGAGAACTTGTCACGCGCGAGCGCCCGCGCCTCCTCTTCCTCGCCCTCGTCCACGGGGGCGGGGCTGAGGGGGGCGAGGCGGGCGAAGGCCCCCGCCAGCGCCCGCACGACCTCTTCTGGGCCCACGCCCGTGAAGGTGTCGATGGGGGTCACCACGCGCACCGCGCTGCGGATCCCGACCGGGCTCACGCGCTCGCGGCCCAGGCGCAAGAGGCGCTCCAGGAGAAGGGGGTCCATGGAGTGGGCCATGGTCGTGTGGTGGAGGACGGCCGGCCCGCGCCGGGCCTGGGCCGCTCCCCCGATCTTGCCGCCCGGCGAGACGATGTCGTTGATGGGCCGGTAGCCGGCGGGCACGCCCAGGCCTTGGAGGGCCGCCACCGCGAAGGCGTCCAGGCGCCGGAAGGACTCCACCAGGGTCAGGCCCCGGACCAGGTCGGCGGGCGCGTAGACCGAGAAGGTCACGGTCCGGCCCGGCTCCGCGAGCATGGTCCCGCCCCCGCTGATGCGGCGGGTGACGGTGAAGCCGAGGGCGCGGGCGGCGGCGGTGTCGACCTCGTTCCGGACCGACTGGTGCGACCCGATCACGAGGGCGGGCGCCGCCCAGCGCCAGATCCTGAGCGCGGGCCCCCGCCGCCCGCTCCTGAGCCGGCCCAGCAGGACCTCGTCGAGCGCCATCTGGTCGTGGGGGCCCCGGGGCGGCTCGCCGGGCTCGATGAGGCCCCACTCCCAGCTCCGCCACGGCGTCGGGGAGCGGGCGCCCTTCAGGGGCCGGCCTCCAGCTCGACCAGGCTCTCGCCGATGATCTCGACGCCGAGCTCCGCCTCCTCGCGCTCCAGGACCAGGGGGGGCGCCAGCCGGACGGCGCCCACGCCCGCGGTCAGCAGCAAGAGCCCACGCCGGAAGGCGGCCTCCACGAGGGCGGCGGCCAGGTCCGGCGGGTCCAGCTCCAGGGCCAGCATGAGGCCCTGCCCGCGCACGTCGGCGACCAGCCCCGGGTGGGCGGCGGCGAGCTCGTCGAGGCCGGCCCGAAGGCGCCCCCCCACGTCGGCGGCGTTCTCCACCAGGCCCTCCTGCAGAAGGTCGAGGGTGGCGAGGGCGGCGGCGCAGGCGACGGGGTTGCCCCCGAAGGTGGTGCCGTGGGCGCCGGGGGGCCAGACCATGAGCGGCGCGCGGGCCAAGAAGGCGCCCAGGGGCAGTCCCGAAGCGACGCCCTTGGCCAGGCAGACGATGTCAGGGTCGACGCCGGCGTGCTGGAAGGCGCACATGCTGCCCGTGCGGCCCATGCCCGTCTGCACCTCGTCGACGGCGAGCAGGATGCCGTGGCGGCGGGTCACCTCGCGCAGGCGGGGCAAAAAGTCGGGGGGAGGCACCAGGTACCCCCCCTCGCCCTGGATCGGCTCGACGAAGACGGCGGCCACGCTCTCGGGAGGGGCCACGGTCGAGAGCAGCCTTTCCAGGCTCTCCAGGGAGCGGTCGGTGGACACCCCCCGGGCGGCCGAGGGGTAGTCGGCGTGGAAGACCGAGGGCAGAAAAGGCGCGAAGCCGCGGCGCTGGACCGAGCGGCTGGCCGTCAGCGAGAGGGCTCCCAAGGTGCGGCCGTGGAAGCCGCCCAGGAAGGCCAGGAAGTTGGGCCTGCCGGTGGCGTGTCGGGCCAGCTTCATGGCCCCCTCGACGGCCTCTGTCCCCGAGTTGGTGAAGAAGACCCGCCCGCCCGGCATGAGGGCGGCGGTCAGGCGCTCGGCGAGCTCGACCTCGACCCCGTAGTAGAAGTCGGTCCCCGACATGTGCAGGAAGCGCCCCGCCTGCTCTCGGACGGCGGCCACCACGCGGGGGTGCGAGTGGCCGGTGGCCGCGACCGCGATCCCGGCCGTGAAGTCCAGGAAGACGTTGCCGTCCACGTCCGTGACCCAGCAGCCCTCGCCCCTGTCCATAACGAAGGGGCAGCCGCGCGTGAAGCTGGGGGAGAGCACGGCGCGGTCCCGCTCGATGAGGGCGGCCGCCCGGGGCCCCGGGAGCCGGCCCCGGACCATGGGCCGTCGGGCGGTGGTGGACACCCCTCGAAGATATCAGGGGCCTGCGCGCGGACCTCTCGCGGGGGCCCAGAGGCGCAGGATTCGCGCCCGCCCGGAGTTGGTTACCGGTGTCGGCGCGGGCGCGGGGCCGGCGACTGAAGGGAAGGAGGCGGGGGATGGAACAAGGAGCGGACCGGCCGCAGGTCTCCAAGGACGGGCTCTGGTGGTGGGACGGCCTCAAGTGGCGGTCCACGCTTTCCGCCGACGGCCGCCAGCGCTGGGACGGCCGCCGGTGGATGCCCTTCGAGTCGATCCCGACCGAGGCCCCCTCCGTGACCGCGACCATGATCGCCCCCGCCTCCGCCTTCGCGACCGCCTCCTCCGCCGCCCCGCCCCGGCC
>JBOHUY010000107.1:0-2492 GCA_050735015.1 Candidatus Dormibacterales bacterium
CCCGGATACGACGCCGGGACGACCAGCCAGAGAGCCAGGCCACCCGCACACACGGCTCCGAAGACGTCCGGCTCCCAGAGGGTGCCGTAGGCCATCAGGCGGCCCGTCCCGGCCGCGTTCGAGGTGCCGATGGAAAGGCCCGACACAACGCTGCTCGCGAAGGCGAGCACCCCGTACGCAGATTCGGCCGTGACCAGCAAGAGCAGCAGCTGCATCACCCGATGTAGCTCCGCGCTGCGCTTGATCAGCATGCGCGGCAAGAAGAATGCGGTCGCGAGCACGCTTAACAGGACGATGTCCTTGAGGCTCTGCCGGAGCAGCGGCGCGAAGAGAAGGCTGCTCAGCACGTTCAACGCCAGCCAGCTGCACACGAGGAGCCCCTCGGCTTCCGGCCGCGAACCCCTCGAGCGAACTGCGCGGTCGCTCATTCCGAGGAGAAGCCAGGCGGCTGTGGCGGCGAGCGCAACCTCGGCTGAGCGGACTTCTACTCCACCCAAAGGCGCCTCGAAACGAGGTATGAGAGCTGTCCATGCGAGCACGAAAGCCAGACCGACACCCGCCCCGAGAGTCCGAATCGCGACGACAGTGGCGGTGAGGACGGCTCCGATCATCACGAGGGCAGCCCAGGAATGTGGGTGCGGCGCCACCAAGCCGATGACCAATGTCATCGTGACGGCCGAGATCAATGCGGATGCAATACGACGATGCCTGCGGAAACGCGACACCACCTGTGGGGTGGCGTCGGGCCACGGGAGATCCGGAGGAGGCATCAGCCGGTAACGACCTCCATATGCAGCGACGACCCGCGCCAGTATAGGCGCCGAGGGTAAAAGTTGCGAGGGGTTCATGAGGGAGGGTGGGGCGTGTGCCAGTGACTCCTTCTGAAGTCAGATCGAATGCTACCTTCGGCGTGTTCGTGAATGACATGGGCCTGCGCCGTCCCACGATGCCCGGCGGCGAGGTCGACCGGCGCGCTGTCTAGAGGCTGAGGCTGGGGAGGTGGACAGACGCCTCCTGGCCCGGCTGCACGGACATACCGCTTGAGGTGAGATTGATGACCCGGTCCTGTGACAGGTCGGTGGTGGCCTTGAAGAGGTGCCCGTCGACGGACCAGGAAATCGACACGGAGTCCGCGCCGACGCCCGGCTGCTTCTGCCAGTAGATCGAGGCGGGCGCGGTCGCGTCTGGCGCTAGCGGCGTGTCGTACTGGAGCACGACGCGGTAGTGGCCCACGGCCCAGCCGTTCATGTCCATCGAGAAGTAGCCGCCGATCACCTGCAGGCCGGCGGGGACGTCGCGCGGGGCGGTCTTGATCGGCTGCAGCGGGCCGAACGGGCTGGCCGGGCTGGTCAATGAGAGGTGGGTGGCCGCGCCTCCGAGGTAGAAGCGGACGAGGGCGGCGTAGTTCCGGGTGGAATCGCCGGGCAGGCGAAGGGGGGCCTTGTTGTAGAGGTCGACGATCACCTTGTGATGGAGCCCGCCCGCGGTCTGCGTCAGCTGCACCGTGTAGCTTCGAGACAGAAACGCATTCATCTTGCTGCCCGCGAGGTTGTCCTCGGTCTCCATGACGAAGTCCCGAGCGGCTGCCGGGTTGATCGACCGGGACCAGCCCAGGCGCACCATCTCGTTTTGCGCGACGGGCGCGTTGAAGTATGCATGCAGGTGGCCTTCGGTGACGGCCGCATTGAGCACCGACACCAGCGCCGGCCACTGGCTGGGCTGCAGCGCGGAGACATCCTTGAGAAGGGGCTGCGCAGCCGCCCCCAGCACGCTTTTGTGCGTGGAGGTCTGCGCCAAGTCCAGCGCCAGGACCTGGCTCACGAAATTCCTGGACGTGAATGTGACGCCGTAGCCGGGAAGGTGGATGGGCCCGGTCACGCTGAGCATGCCGGCGACGGCGTTGTAGTCCATCACGATCACACCGTCGACCTTCACGCCCAGGCTGTGCTGCGCGAACCACTCGCCCCAGCGGGCGCTCGTAGCCGGGTCCGCGAAGACGTTTGAATCCGCCAGCGCCCAGCTGAGCCCCTGGCTGTAGGCGGCCGGGAATGCCTTGCCCAGCTCCGGCGGCGGCGCGACGTAGCCGGGCTGCCCCTGGTACGGGCGGGGCCCCTCGAGCGCGTACGAGTCGCCGCTCTTGAGGATGGTGAGCTTGCCGTGGTCGGCGCGGGCGATGCTGACGGTGCCGATGAAGCCTCCGCCTGAGCGGAGCTCGGCGGGGTTCACCTGCTCGATCAAGTAGGTCCGGGGCCCGTTCGCGCCCAGGATGTCGAAGATGGCGGGCACGAGGCGGTTGAACTCGACGACGGCCGACGCGGCCTTATCGATGCTACCGAGGCTCTTGGTGAACGCGGCCCTTTCCGAGCCGGGCAGCAGGCCGGGGTCCACTTTGTGCGCGTCCTCTCGGGCGACGAGTACCTCCGCCTGGATGCCCTTGAGGGTGGATTCGGACCTTTGGAGCGCCGCGAGGAGATGGGCGGCCCCCTTGAGGC
>JBOHUY010000108.1:0-2168 GCA_050735015.1 Candidatus Dormibacterales bacterium
CCTCAGCGCAGAGGGCCGCGATGACCAGCGCCGCCCCCGACCGGATGTCGGGAATGGTCGCCTCCCCGCCACGGAGCCGGGCGGGGCCCGTGACCGTGGCCGTCCGGCCCGACACCTCCACGTCGGCCCCCAGCCGCACCAGCTCGGGGACGTGCTGGAAGCGGTTCTCGAAGATGTACTCCGAGATCACGCTCCGGCCGGCGGCCTGGGTCATCATGGCCATGTACTGCGCTTGGAGGTCGGTCGGGAAGCCGGGGTGGACCCAGGTCGTGAGGTCGACCGGGCGCAGGCGTCCCCACCCCGGCCCCCGGACCAGGATCGCCTCGCCCTCGATCTCGATCTCCGCCCCCGCCTGCTGCAGCTTGAGCAGCACCGTGGTGAGGTCGTGGGGCGGGCTGCACTCGATCCTGACCTCCCCGCCGGTGGCCGCGACCGCCATCGCGTAGGTGCCGGCCTCCAGGTAGTCGGAGATGACGCGGTGCTCGCCGCCCCCGAGTCCGTCCACCCCGTCGACGACGATCTCGTCCGTGCCCGCGCCCCGGATGTGGGCGCCCAGGCAGTTGAGGAAGCGGGCCAGATCCTGAACGTGGGGCTCCCGCGCCGCGTTGAAGATCTCGGTCCGGCCCTTGGCCAGGACGGCCGCCATCATGAGGTTCTCGGTCCCGGTCACCGTCGGGAGGTCGAGGATGATCCGGGCCCCCCGCAGCCGGCCGGCGCGGGCCTGGAAGTGGCCGTCCTCCTCTGTCACCTCGGCGCCCATCTGGCGCAGCCCTCGGACGTGCTGCTCGACTCGGCGTGCCCCGATCTCGTCCCCGCCGGGGCGGGGGAGCCGGGCCCTGCCCGTCCGCGCCAGCAGAGCACCCAGCAAGACCACGGAGGCGCGCATCCGCCGGCCCAGAGAGTCCGACACCTCCGACCCCGGCTCGGCCTCCGCCGTGATCTCCAGCCCTTCCCGGACGCCACCCTCGACGCGGCATCCGAGGGACTCCAGGATCTCCCGCATGACGGCGGTGTCGGCGACGTCGGGGATGTTGGAGAGGCGGACACGCTCCCGCGTCAGGAGGCACGCGGCCATGATCGGCAGCGACGCGTTCTTGGAGCCGCTGACCCGAAGGCGTCCCCGCAGCGGGTCGCCGCCTTCGACGATCAGCACCTCGTCGCGGGCCTCGGTCACGCGGGTGCCCTCTGTCAACACCGCACCATGCTATAGGCCCTCCGGCGGGTTCACCGGGTGGTCAGCGCCCGCGCCTGCCCCCCAGCTCGCGGGCCAGGCGAAGACGCTCCTCGGCGCTCTCCAGGATCTGCTCGAGCTCGTGCCGGTCGTCCTCATTCTCGACGTCGCCGAGCCGGTCGGCGGCCTCACGGCGCGCCTTCTCGGCCTCATGCTCGTCGATGTCCTCCGCCCGCTCCGCCTCATCCGCGAGCACCGTGACCCGGTCCGGGAGCACCTCCAGGAAGCCGCCGCCCACGAAGATCACGTGCTCCTCTGGGCCCACTTCGATCCTGAGCGCCCCCGGCCGGAGCGTGGTCAGAAGAGGGGTGTGCCCGGGCAGGATGCCGAGGTCACCCTCCGCTCCCCTCGCGAAGAGGAAGTCGGCGTCCCCTTCGAAGAGGGCCCGCTCGACGCTCACGACCCGCACGGCGACAGGCATCAGCGCCCACCCCGAGGGGACACCTACGACTCGCCCCGTTCCATCCGCGCCGCCTTCTCGACCGCATCGTCGATGGTGCCGACCATGTAGAAGGCCTGCTCCGGCAGGTCGTCGTGCTTGCCCTCGAGGATCTCGTTGAACCCGCGCACGGTCTCCTCCACCTTGACGTAGACGCCGGGGCTGCCCGTGAAGCGCTCGGCCACGTTCATGGGCTGGCTGAGGAACCTCTGGATGCGCCTGGCCCGGGACACGGTCTGCTTGTCGTCCTCCGAGAGCTCCTCGATGCCGAGGATGGCGATGATGTCCTGGAGCTCCTTGTAGCGCTGCATGGTCTTCTTGACGCCCTGGGCGGCGTCGTAGTGCTCCTTGCCGACGATGCCGGCGTTGAGGAAGATGCTGAACGACTCCAGGGGGTCGACCGCGGGGAAGATGCCGATGTCGGTCAGCGCCCGGTTCAGGGAGACGGTCGCGCCGAGGTGCGCGAAGGTGGTCTGGATGGCGGGGTCGGTGTAGTCG
>JBOHUY010000109.1:0-2320 GCA_050735015.1 Candidatus Dormibacterales bacterium
GGCTTCAGCGACTCCTCAACTGCGGAACTCGGGTGACAGCGCGGGCAACATAAGCGGCCTTAGCCGCCTAACTCTGACGAACGAGCCGGCGCATGTCACGTCTGACGCCCGTCGACGGGGGTTTTGAAAGGCGGGCCTTCAGCCCACCTCGGCCCTCTCGACGCTCACCACACGCCCCTCTCGCGCCGAGCGCGCGATGGCCTCTGTGATCTCCACCGAGCGGAGGCCGTCGAGGCCGCTGGCGAGGGGCTCGCGGCCCGCCGTGACCGCCTCGCAGAAGTAGGCCACCACCCTTCGGAAGACGTCCTCGGTGGTCTCCCGGGTGATGTCCTCCTGGCCATCAGAGATCACGCGCAGCTCGCCTTCCTGCTGGTGGCGGCTCAGGCTGACCGCCCGGATGCGGCCCTTGTCCCCGTAGACCTCGACGTCGTGCTGGGGGTTGACGACGGCCTGGTTGGCGTTGACGTAGGCGAGGGTCCCGTTCTCGAACCTGAGTAGCGTCATGGCCAGCTTCTCGAGCTCGGGCTTGCGGCCGGTGTCCAGCATGGCGGAGACCTCTCGCACCTCGGAGGCGAGGAGGAAGCGGAGGAGGTCGTAGAGGTGGACCCCAATGTTGTAGACCGAGCCCAACCCGGCCAGGTCCGGGTCCATGCGCCAGCCGCCGAAGCCGACGCGGCCGGAGGCCTGCTCCGCCTGCACGGCCACCGGCTGCCCGAGGGCGCCCGCGCCGATCAGGTCCCGCACCTTGCTGGCCCAGGCCGCGTGGCGCATCTGGAAGTCGATGCCGAGCCGCACGCCCGCCCGCCGGCACTCCTCGACGTCGCGCTCGGCGTCCTCGTGGGTGAGGGCGAGGGGCTTGTCGCAGAGGACGTGCTTGCCGGCCCGGGCGGCGGCCACGACGTGCTCTGTATGGAGGGCGTTGGGGGTGGTTACGGAGACCACGTCCACCTCCGGGTCGCGCAGCATCTCCTCGTAGCTGGTCCAGGCCCGCGCGGCCCCGTGCCGGCCGGCGAAGTCCTCCGCCCGCTGCCGGTCGCGGCTGACCACGCCCACCAGGCGCGCCTCCTCCACGGCCGTGATGGCAGGCGCGAGCGCCTTGTCCGCGTGGCCGCCGATGCCCACGAGTCCCCATCCGACTGTCATCACCATTCCTCCTCATTTCCGGCTGAGCTGGCTGTCGGGCTACCCTTGCAGGCGAGCCCCCCATGAAAGCGATGTGCGTGACCGCCTACGACCGACCGCTCGAGATGCGGGAGCGGCCCCGGCCCGAGGCGCCCCCCGGCTACGCGCTGGTGAAGGTCCTGGCCTGCGGGATCTGCTTCAGCGACGTCAAGACCATCCGCGGCCGCATGCCCTACTCGGACGCGCTGCCCCTGCCCCACGTGCCCGGGCACGAGATCTCGGGCAGCGTGGTGGAGGTCAACGGGCCGGCCCCCCTCTCGCCCGGGGATAGGGTCGTGATCTTCCACAACTGGGCCTGCCACAGGTGCGCCGCCTGCCGCCGCGGGGAGGAGAACATCTGCGCCGAGCCCGTGGCCTGGATGGGGTTCACGCACCCGGGGGGCTTCCAGGAGTATGTGGCCGCCCCCGTCGAGTGCCTGCTTCCGGTCCCCGCCTCCATCCCGGCCACGACCGCCCCCGCCCTCACCTGCGCCATCGGCACCGCCTACCGCGCCGTCGCCGTGCGCGGCGCCGTGAGGCCGGGCGAGCGGGTGGTCGTGATCGGCCTGGGCGTGGTGGGGGTGCACGCCGCCCAGGTCGCCTCGGCGGCGGGGGCCACGACCCTCGGCGTCGACCGCACGGAGGCCAAGCTCGCGCCCGCCCGCGACCTGGGGCTGGCGGCCCTGGCCGTGAGCGCCGATCTGGAGGCGGCCACCCGCGAGATGACCGAGGGCGCGGGCGCCGACGTGGTGGTGGAGACCACTGGCGACCCGGCCATGATCGAGCGCGCCCGCGCCGTCGCCCGCCGGGGGGCGCGGATCGTCGCCGTGGGCTACCACGTGGGGGAGCCGATGCCGGTCCTGAGCGACCAGTTCGTGCTCTGGGAGTACTCCCTCCTGGGCTCGCGCTACTGCTCTCGAGCCGACATGGAGCACGGCATCCAGCTCGTCGCCCAGGGCCGCCTGCGGCCCGTGATCGGTGACGTCCTCCCGCTCGAGGAGGCCAACCGCGCCGTGGAGCGGCTGGAGGCGGGTGAGGCGACCGGACGCCTGGTGCTCTCCGTCGCGGGGGCCGACGGCGCTCACGCCTGAGCGCCCGCCCCGGGGATGAAGCGCCCCGTGCCCGGGGGGGCGAGGACGCGGCCGTCCTCCACCAGGGG
>JBOHUY010000110.1:0-8701 GCA_050735015.1 Candidatus Dormibacterales bacterium
CGCCCCGGTGGCGCTCGATGCGCCCCGCCGGACTCGAAGGGCGTGGCCCTTCGACGCCTCAGTCGGCGGCCACTCTGGCGTGGTCCAGCTCGACCGGGGTGAGGCCCGGCTGGATGGGCTTGCGGAAGATGTACGGCTCCGGCCGGATGACCTCCATGAGCACGATGTAGGCCAGCGCCATGAGCAGGGCCACGGCGCCCGCGATGCCCGCGAACCTGACCATCGACGGGATGCGCGAGACGTGCCCGATCGGGCGCGCGACCACGGCCGACGGCGAGGCGTTGCTGGAGATCATGGCCTGCACGTCAGAGAGCGTCTGCAGCGCGTGGTTGTGGTTGCTCTCGGCGGCCGACCTGGCGTCGGACAGCTGCTGGTACTCCTGCACCGTGGTGGCCATCTTGGCGAGGTCCTGCTGGCGCGCCACGATGATCGACTGCAGGCCGGCGGCGCGGGGAGTGTCCCCGGCCAGCTTGGCCTCCTCCAGCTGGACCATGAGCTGTGAGAGCTCGAGCTCCTTGAGCCGGTACTCCTGAGAGGGGTCGATCAGGCCCGTCTTGACGATGAAGTCGGACATGCCCTTGTTGGCCGAGTTGAGCAGGGTCTGGCTGGACCCCACGGCCGAGTTGGCGGCCGCCAGCTGCGGCCCCACCAGCATGTTGAGCGCGTCTACGGCCGCCGTGCGCACGATGGCGGGCCCCGTCTTCTTGACCGGACCCGTGTAGGTGACCTCGATGATGTTGCTCGACGCGCTCACCGTCGAGGCGCTGAAGGCGCCCGTCAGCGAGGCACGATTGAGGTGCAGCTGCTGCGCGACCTCATCCAGGAGCGGGCTCGACGCGAGCACGTCCTTGTAGGTCGAAAAGTACTGCGTCACCGCGCTCGTGGAGTAGCCCTTGGCACTCAGCGAAGGCACGATGACCGTGGCCTGCGACTGGTACTGGATCGGGCGTGTCGTGAGCGCGCCCGCCGTGACCATGGCGGCCACGAGCGGGAGGACGATCGGCACCCATATCCGGCGCCTGATCGCCGCTATGTAGTCGGAGATTTCCATGAGCCCCCCTCCAAATTTCGCCGGCGAAGGTATCAGGCGCTTGCACACTCGCGCGCGCCCATGCCCCGTCCGGCGTGTCAGGGAGAATCGTAGGGTATATCGATCACAAAAGCAAGACTCATTTCACCCCCGCGCGATACCCGCGGATGAGATCCTTGCGCGATTAAAAACGTGACATCTGACCCATCCGAGCGTGGTCTCGGTGGGACGATTTTCCCAGTCCTCCCAGAGCCCGTCCTCGTGCCCTCAGCCGGGGGGTCGGAGGCGGCGCGGCGGGAACGGGGCGTGCTGGCCGGGGCCCCCGCGGCGGGGGGCGGGAGGCTGGCCCCGGTGGGCGCCTTCCCCCGCCCCCGAGACCGCCCCAGGGGGGTCCTCGGGTGGCGTCGGGCCGGTACCCTGGATGCGTGAGTTCTGAAGAAGAGGCGGCCGCTCCCAGGGTGGCGGGCGCGCGTGTGGCCGAGCCCGTGAGGTCCGCCCGCGAGGGCCGGGGGGCCGCCCCCACCTTCGTCTTCGTACTCGGAACCGGCCGCTGCGGGTCGACGCTGGTTGAGGAGGTCCTGGCCCGGCACCCCCACACGGGCTTTGTCTCCAACCTCCAGGACAACATCCGCGCCCTCGCCCGCCGGGGCCGCTGGAACAGTCCCGTCTACCGGCGGCTGCCCGTGGGGGCGACCCGGAAGGGGGGTATCAGGTACGCGCCCTCGGAGGCCTACTCGGCCCTCGGCCGGGAGGTCTCGTCCGTCTTCGCGGAGCCCTTCCGCGACCTCGTGGCGGCCGACGTCACGCCCTGGCTGGCACAGCGCTTCCGGGCCTTCTTCGTGGAAGGGGCCCGCAACCAGGGCAAGCCCGTCTACGTCCACAAGTTCACGGGCTGGCCGCGTGCGGGCTTCATCCAGGCGGTGCTGCCGGAGGCCCGCTTCATCCACATCGTGCGAGACGGCCGCGCCGTCGCCAACTCCTGGTTGCAGATGGACTGGTGGCGCGGCTACGGGGGCCCCGGCAGGTGGCAGTGGGGCCCCCTCTCCCCCGCCGACGAGGCGGAGTGGGCGGAGCACGGGCGTACCTTCCCGGGCCTGGCGGCCATCCTCTGGCGGTTGCTGATGAGAGCCTTCGACCAGGCCTCCCCGGGGATCGCCCCCGAGCGCTGGCTGGAGCTCAGGTACGAGGACGTCGTGGCCGATCCAAAGGGCACCTTCGCGTCCATGCTCAGCTTCTCGGGCCTGGAGCCGGACCCCGCCTTCGACAGGTCCCTGGCCCGCTACTCGTTCAGCGCCGGGCGCGCCGAGGCCTTCCGGCGCGAGCTACGCCCCGAAGACCTCGCGTCCATGTCGAAGATGCTCGCCGAAGACCTCGCCCGGCGCGGTTACAGCCCCGACTAGGGCGCAGGCGACCGCGCCACTCCACCTCCACCGTCAGTAGGCCCCCCGCCGCAGCAGGAGGGCGGGGATGGTCCGGGCCACGATCCTGAGGTCGAGCCCCAAGGACAGGTTCTCCACGTAGAAGAGGTCGTAGCGCACGTAGTCCTCGAAGGTGAGGTCGTGCCGGCCACTGACCTGCCAGAGGCCGGTCAGGCCGGGCTTGGCGCCCAGACGTCCGCGCAGCTCCTCGGGCCAGAGCTCGGCCTCGGCGGGCAGGGCGGGGCGGGGCCCGACCAGACTCATGTCCCCCCGCAGCACGTCGAAGAGCTGGGGCAGCTCGTCCAGCGCCAGGCGGCGCAGGTGGCGGCCCAGGCGCGTCACCCGGGGGTCATTGCGCATCTTGAAGAGCAGGCCGTCGGCCTCGTTCACAAGGTCCAGCTGCGAGCGCAGCGAGTCGGCCCCCACCACCATGGTCCGGAACTTGTGGATGGTGAAGGGCTTCCCGCCCGCGCCCACGCGCTGCTGGGAGAAGATGACGGGAGACCCGCTCGTGACCCGGACCAGCAGCGCCACCACCGCCATGACGGGCGAGAGGACGAGCAGCACCCCCCCCGCGAGCACGACGTCGAAGGCCCTTTTGAGGCCGGTCTGGCGCCGGCTCGGGCGCCCGCCCTCGAGGGAGAGCAGGGCCAGCCCGTCGACGGGCTCGACGACCACCCTGGAGGCGGCCAGGTAGGGGAGTCCGAGGGAGACCCGGACCCGGATGGACATGCCCTGCAGGGCCCTGTCGATGAAGGCGAAGCCGTTCGGCCCGACCGAGGACCCGGCGACCACGACCGCGCCCGCGTCCACCTCCCTCGCCACCTCGGCGATCTGGTCCAGCTTGCCCAGGACGGGGTAGCCGTCGACCGTGCCCCCGTCGGGCCCGACGACGCCCACCACCTCGTACCCGAGGTGCGGCCTTCGCGCGAGCGTCCGCGCGAGCCCGCGCGCCTCCTTGTTGTTGCCCACGATCAGCGTCCGGAACCCGAGCTCGTGGCGCGAGTTGAGCAGGTGGATGAAGGCGCGCATGCAGGCGCGTTCGAGCGTCAGCAAGAGGGCCGCCGAGACCCAGAGGGCGACGATCCAGCCGCGAGAGATGCCGACCCGGAAGACGAAGGCGACGAGGACGGTCCCGACCACGCTGATGGTGGTCGCGTGCAAAAGCCGGATCATCTCCCCGGTGGGCTCGGTCACCTGGCGCCGGCCGTAGAGCCCGTAGAGGGCGAGGACGGCCACCCAGCCCGGGATCGTCATGAGGATGACGGGCGAGGCGTGCTGGACGCTCTCCAGCCCGTCCCACCAGCTGTCGGCCCGGAGCTGCTTGGCCATCACGTAGGCGGCGAAGACGGTCATGAGGTCGAGCAGGGCTGTGAGCTGAGCGAGTCTCGCGATGCGACGCGAGACCACCGACCGCCGCGGCGTCAGCGCCTCGCCGAGCTCGACCGCCCGCTCCGCCTCGACTGAGTGGAACGTCACATGTGGGCGGCCTTCCGCACGCTCTGCGACGTCCATGGTCCCCCCCTCCCTTCGAGGCGTGATCATCTGATCGTCCCGCGGCGCGCCGCGGACACCCTCCCCGCCTCTGCTGGCAGTATCCGAACGAGGCCGCACCTTTGTCCATGGGCGGCTGGATGAGGAGCACGGGACAGGTGTCCTGGGCACAGGCCGTGGGTGGTCCCCTATGCTGAGCCCAGGTCGCGCGGCGCCCGGGTGCAGTTCGCCCCGGGCGGCGGACAGGACCGCGTCTCGTCGACGGAGGCCGCTCGGGCCGGGAGCCCGGCCGGACGGCGCCGCGAGACGATCACGAGGAGGGGGGTCGAGCATGTCGAGCCGACGTCGAGGCGCACTCGCAATGCTGGCCGCCGCCCTGGGCGCGCTGGCGTTGGCCGGGTGCGGGCAGCCCGCCACCGGCCGCATCATCGCGGTCCGGAGCGCGGTCACGGCCGCCCCCCAGCCTCAGACCATCGACGCCGCCGCCCTCACGCAGAGGATCGCCCAGGACCTGGCCCAGGCCGACTCCGTGGGCAGCATCCCGGGCGGAGACCACCTCACGGGCAGCTTGCTGCCCATCACCTCAAACCTCAGCGTGCCCGCGAGTGAGCGGCTCCTGGCCCTCGAGCAGCAGGGCTTGGCGCTGATCGACGCCCGGCTCAATGACCTCTCCACGCTCGAGAACTTGGTCACCACCAGCACCCACATCTCCCCGCCGGTCCGGGCCCTGCTCCTGAGCCGGCTCGCCTACGCCTACAACGGGCTCAGCAGCCTCAGGGCCACGATCGCCGGGGAGACCCTGCTCGACCAGACGCGGGCCGCCCTTCGCAACATCGACGGCACCTACCACGTGCTGGGCGTGCTCGACCCCCAGGTGCGCATGATGGCGGCCGCGGACGGCATCCTGCAGCTGGCCGCCCTCGACACCACCCAGCTGGCGGGCCTCAACCGCAAGCTGGCCCAGGACCAGAGGGCGGGCGTGGGCACCGGCGACGCCGCCGGCCTGCTGGCCGACATGAGCAACCGCATCCGGACCATGACCCAGGAGGCCGACCAGGCCCTGTCCACGCTGGCCGGAGTCGACCCCTCCCAGTACCCCGCCAACCAGCCCACGCTGACAGCCATGCACAACCTCCTGAACAGCGCCCACGCGGCCGCCTCGCTGGCGGCCGCTGACGCCACCAACGCCCGGACGGCGATGCCGTGAGCTGGGGCCGGACCGGCGCCGAGGCGGCCTCGCCCGTCACGGCCGCCCGCGAGCACTACGACTCCTGGCGCATCGCCAGCCGCGCCGGCACCGAGCTGCGCGCGCTGCGCAAGCTCCTGGACCAGGGCCACGATCCCGACGAGATCAGGAGGCGTGCCGACCTCCTCTCGAACGAGGTCATCGCGGCCGAGCTGGCGACGGCGTACCCGGACGACCCCGTCCTCTCCGAGGAGAGCGCCGACAACTCCGAGCGGCTGGACAGCCGGCGGGTCTGGATCGTCGACCCCCTGGACGGGACACGGGAGTTCGGCGAGCCGGACCGCAGCGACTGGGCCGTGCACGTCGCCCTGGTCGTCGACCGCACGCCCGCGGCGGGCGCGGTGGCGCTGCCCGTGCGGGGCCTGACCCTGGCCACCATGCCGGCCTGGAAGCTGCCCCCCGTGCGCCACCGCAAGCCGCGGATGGTGGTCAGCCGGACACGCCCGCCCCGCATGGCCCTGGAGGTCGCGGAGAGGATGGGCGCGACACTGGTCGAGATGGGGTCGGCGGGGGCCAAGGCCATGTCCGTGCTGCTCGGCGACTCCGAGATCTACCTGCACGCGGGCGGCCAGTACGAGTGGGACTCGGCGGCGCCGGCCGCCGTCTCGGCGGCCTCCGGCCTGCACGTCTCCCGGACCGACGGCAGCCCGCTCATGTACAACTCGGAGTCGGCCTGGCTCCCCGACCTGCTCATCTGCCGCCGCGAGTACGCCGGCCAGGTCCTGGGCATCATCGCGGAGCTGACCCGCGGAGAAGAAGCTTCCAGCCAGCCCGCTTAGGCTTTCTGGCCCATGGGAGGTTCCCCGGCTCCCCCGCCCCCCGACACCCCGGCGGCGCCCGTCTGGCGGGCCCGGCTTGGGACGGGCCGCCGGCGCCCGCGAGGATGATGGGAAGAGTGCAGGTGCGACGCCCCCCCGCCGGCCGCCTGGCGCCCCGGCTGGTGGCCCTGGTCGCGCTGCTGGCGGTGGGAGGGTGCTCGTCCGGGCCGCCCACGGCGGGCAGGCACGCATCCCCCTCCCCGTCGGCCTCGGCCTCCCCGTCGCCGTCCGGCTCCCTCAAGCCCGTCCTGCGCGGCCTCCTGGACCGGGAGGCGGCGCCCGCCGCAGGCTACGCGAGCACCTTCGGTGGCTTCGTGGTCAACGTCCACTGGGCGGACCTGCAGCCCGTGCGCGGCGGCCCCATCGTCACCCCCAACGCCATCTCGGAGGCGATCGCGGAGGTCAAGGACCTCGACGCCCAGGGGGACCACCTCGGCTTCAAGATCCGCCTCTACGCCGGCATCTACGCGCCCCCTTGGGCCAAGAGCATGGACGGTCCCCCGGTCCCGGTCCGCGACCCCACCTCGGGTGCGACGGGCACCATCGGGCGCTTCTGGACGGAGGACTTCAGCCGCGCCTACGCGGACCTGGAGAAGAAGCTTGCGGCCCTCTACGACGGCGTGCCCGAGGTCCGGGAGGTGACCATCTCGCAGTGCACCACCATCTACGCCGAGCCCTTCATACGTGACGCCTCGGACCCCACCACGGTGGCCGGCCTTCTCCAGGCCGGCTTCACGACCACGGCCGACAGCCGCTGCCTGGCCGACGAGGTCCAGGCCCACGAGGCCTGGAAGCACACGCGCTCGGACCTCTCCTTCAACCCCTACCAGGTCTTGGACCCCGCGGGCGGGGGGCGCCCCAGCGAGGCCGTGACGGAGACGGTCATGTCCTACTGCCGCCAGGTCCTGGGGCCGCGATGCGTTCTCGAGAACAACTCCATCCGCGTTCCTCCCCAGGCCGCCTACGTCCCCATGTACACGGCCATGTCGGCGTTGGGGCCCCCGATCGCCTTCCAGACCGCGACCATCCGCAAGGTCGGCAATCTCCTGGAGACGATCTCCTACGCCGCCAGCCTGGGGGCGACCTCGGTGGAGGTGCCGAGCGGCTACACGGACTACCCACCCGCCCAGCTGAAGGACGCCGCCTCGGGCCTGATGACCAACCACTCACCCTGACCCGGGGCCCGAGGGCGCCGTGACCCGGAGGCCCAGCCTAGGTCGCGGCGGCGGCCCCCTCCGGCGGCGCGGCCGCGGGGGCGGGCTCGACGAGGTACCCTTCGGACTCGATCCGGGCCAGGATGGCGTCCGCCACCTGGCCGGACGTCATCTCGGCGGTGTCGAAGGTCAGCTCGGCGTCCGAGGGGGGCTCGTAGGGGTCTGACACCCCCGTGAACTCCGGCAGCAAGCCGGCGCGCGCCTTGGCATAGAGGCCCTTGCGGTCGCGACTCTCGCAGACCTCCAACGAGGTGGTGAGGTGGACCAGGAAGAAGCCTCCCACGGGCTCGACCATGGCCCGCACCTGCCGCCGCGTCTCGTCGTACGGCGCGATGGGCGCGCAGATGGCGATGCCGCCGTGCTTGGTGACCTCGGAGGCCACGAAGCCGATACGCCTGATGTTGATGTCCCGGTGCTCGCGGCTGAAGCCCAACTCCGAGGAGAGGTTTTTGCGCACGAGGTCGCCGTCCAGGATGGTCACCGTCCGCCCGCCCCTCTCCAGGAGCTTGACCAGGAGGGTCTGGGCGATGGTCGACTTGCCCGCCCCGGACAGGCCCGTGAAAAAGACGGTCAGGCCCTGCCGGCTACGGGGCCGGTAGGTCCGCCTCAACTCGGCGGTCACCTCCGGGAAGGTGAACCACTCGGGAAGCTCCCCGCCCTCCGCCAGGCGCTTTCGCAGCTCGGTCCCGGAGATGGAGAGCGCGGTCATGCCCTCGGGAACCTCCCCGCTGGGCGCGTAGTCGTCCAGCTCCTTCACGTAGACCAGCATCTCGAAGGGCATCATCTGGATGCCGATCTCCTCCTGATGCTCACGCAGCAGCTCCTGGGCCTGGTAGGGCCCGTAGAAGGGGTTGCCCTGCCGGTCGCGGCCGGGCCCGGCGTGGTCGCGCCCCACGACCAGGTGCGTGCAGCCGAAGTTCTTCCTGATGATGGCGTGCCAGACCGCCTCCCGCGGACCCGACATCCGCATCGCTGCCGGCAGCAGTGAGAGCATGGCCGTGCCCTCCGGATACCTGCGCATGAGGGCCTCGTAGCAGCGGACCCTGGTGTAGTGGTCCACGTCCCCGGGCTTGGTCATGCCCACCACGGGATGCACGAGGAGGTTGGCGTCCGCCATCCTGGCCGCCCGCAGCGTGAGCTGCTGGTGGGCACGGTGCATGGGGTTGCGCGTCTGGAATCCGACCACCTTCGACCAGCCCCGGCGCTCGAACTCGTCGCGCACCTGGCGCGGCGTGCGCCGCAGGCCCAAGAAATCGTAGTGGACGGGCAGCTGCAGCCCCTCCACCCGGCCCCCCAGGTAGACGGGGTTGACGCGCCGCATTACATAGGCGACGCCGGGATGGTCGGTGTCGGCGGTGCCGTAGACCCGCTCCGCCTCGTCGAGCAGTGAGGGGCGGTAGACGTCCTCCACGTGGAGGAGCGCGAGGGCGACGCCCTCGGGGTCACGCAGGGCGACCACGGAGCCCGGCTCGAGGCCGGCC
>JBOHUY010000111.1:0-2519 GCA_050735015.1 Candidatus Dormibacterales bacterium
GAGGCCACGTCGAGGTCTTCATCCAGCCCCTCGCGGCCGGGCACCTCCGGCTCCTCGAGATGCTGGAGTCGGAGCGGCCGGCCACGCTCCTGACCGACCTCGACTCGGGGGAGGTGGAGGTGGCCGCCGGCGCGCGCGGCTCGGAGCCCTCCCGGGAGGGCAGCGTGTTCGTGGAGCCCTTCCCCAGGACCCCCCGCATGATCATCGTGGGGGCGATCCACATCGCCATCCCGCTGCACCGGCTGGCCCGTCTGATGGGCTACCGCGTCACGGTCGTGGACGCCCGGCCCAAGTTCGCCACCGCCGAGCGCTTCCCGGAGGCGGACGAGGTCTTGGTCAAGTGGCCCGACGAGGCGCTGGAGGGCATGGAGATGGACGCTTCCTCGTTCGTGGTCATCCTCACCCACGACCCCAAGTTCGACCTCCCGGCCCTACGCTCGGTCCTGGGGCGCGAGCTCGGCTACCTAGGGGCGATCGGGAGCCGGAAGACGAACGCCAACCGGCTGCAGAAGCTGCGCCAGGAAGGGTTCGCCGAGGAGGCCCTGGCCCGCGTGCACGGGCCCATCGGCCTGGATCTGGGAGGCCGCGGGGCCGAGGAAACCGCCCTCGCCATCATGGCCGAGGTGACGGCCGCCCGGCACGGCGCCTCGGGCGGCTCGCTGCGCGCGTCGCCGGGCGCCGTCCCGGCCTCCTAGCGGGCGGTCTCTTTAGGCCATCTCGCGGCGGGCGGAGGGCTCGCCCCCCAGCCGGGCCACCTCGTCCTGGAGGGCCATGTTCCGGCGCCTCAGCTCGTCGATGGCGGCGTCGTGGGCGGCCATGCGCCTCGAAACCCGGGCACGCCCTCCGAAGGTGGCCGCGAAGCCCATTTGGAAGACCAGCAGCAGGCCCATGGCCACGATGGCCGCCGCGATCGGCCACCAGTCCGGCACCGCGTACCAGTGCCAGTGCCACCAGCGCACGTCGGTCATGTCCTGGTTGAAGTAGGCGTAACTACCCGTGCCGGCCAGGACGAGCAGCATGGCTATAACAAACACCATCATTCCACTATCACCTCTTGCCATAGAGTATGACCGGAAAACAGTTTCCGCGCCACTCCCGAACGGGGGAAGTCAGCGCGCGAGCCGGCGAAGCGTCTCGACGTTGAAGGCGTCGGGACCGGTCCCCTCCCGGCCGGGCACCTCGAGGATGAAGGGCACCTCGGCCAGCCGAGCATCGTGCAGCAGGGCCCCGAACCCCTCTTCGCCGATCTTCCCGGCCCCGATGTTTGCGTGCCGGTCCCGGTTCGACCCCAGGTCGGCCTGGGAGTCGTTGCAGTGGATCGCCAGCAGCCGCGGCAGGCCCACGACACGGTCGAGCTCGTCGAGGAGGGCGCCCGCCTGCTCGGGAGTCCTCATGTCGTAGCCGGATGCGAAGGCGTGGCAGGTGTCGAGGCAGACGGCGATGCGGGGGTCGGGCACGGCCGAGAGCATGGCCGCCAGCTCCTCGAAGCGGGCCCCGACGCAGCCGCCCGTGCCCGCGTTGTTCTCGATCAGGAGGCGAGCCCGGCCGGGGTCGGCCCTCTCCATGACCGAGCGCAGGTGGCCCGCCACCTGGGGCAGGCAGGCCTCGAAGCCGGCCCCCTTGTGGCTCCCGGTGTGGAAGATGACGCCGTCGATCCCGAGCCGGTCGGCGGCCGCCAGGTAGCCGGCCAGCGTGCTCTCGGAGCGCTGCCGGAGCTGGGGGTCGGTGCCGGCCAGGTTGATGAGGTAGACGGCGTGGAAGAAGAAGGGCGGGTTGCCAGCCTCGTCCGCGGCCTCGCGAAAGGCGGCCACGCGCTCGTCGTCGAGCTTGGGCGAGCCCCAGAAGCCGGGCGGGGTGGGGTGAACCTGGATGGCGTCCGCGCCGATGGCCGCCGCGTTGGCGAAGGCGTGGTGCAGCCCCCCTCGGGCTTCGACGTGGGCCCCCAGAAGCATGACGCGACTAACTTTAGTCAGGCCTTGGTCTACATCCTCGCCGACCTCGACCTGCCGGTCCGGGGCCGAACGTACGTGGAGCCCTCGGGGGCGCACGTCGTCGTCGCCAGGGGCCGCCAGGCGGCCGCTGCGCTGGCGCACGCGGCGGTGCGGGAGGACTGCCTGGGGGTGGCCCTGATCGGCCTGAGAGGGGTCCCCGACCCCCTCCCCGGGCTGGAGCTCCTGGCCGGGCGGCGGCTGCTCGTGGTCGACCAGGACCGCGCCCGCCTCCGCACCCTGACCGAGCCCGCGCTGGCCGCGGGCGTCGAGGTTGAGTGGTCGCCGAAGAGGGGGGTACCCATGGACACGGTGGCCGCCTGGGCGCTGCCGGTGGCGGGGGTCGTCCTGGCGGGACCAGGGCCGGGCGGGGACCCGCTCCGCCAGGTGGGCGAAAGACCGGCCGCGCTGCACGCGGTGGGGGCGGCCCAGGAGGGGGGCTGCCACCTGACGGTGGCACTCTGCGCCGACGAGGAGAGCGGGCGCCAGCTGGGGAAGGAGGTGACGGTGGTGACCCTCCCCGCCCTGACC
>JBOHUY010000112.1:0-8302 GCA_050735015.1 Candidatus Dormibacterales bacterium
GTCTCCGCGCACGCCCCCGACAGCGATCTCAGAAGTGTCTTCGGCCCCCTCGGCGTCCCCCTGGCCGTCTACTGCCACATCCACAGGCCCTTCGTCAGGGAGATGGAGGCGCTGACCGTGGCCAACGCCGGCAGCCTCGCCCTCTCCGCCGACGGCGACTGGCGCGCCTCTTACCTGCTGGTCGAGGACGGCGTCCCCCGGCTCCGGCGCGTGGAGTTCGACCTGGAGCGCGCGGTGGCGGACATCCTGGGCTCCCGCTACCCGGGCGCCGAGGCTCTGGCGGACATGCAGCGGACGGGGCTTTTCAGGCCCGCCCGCTTCTGAGCCGGGGCCGACTAGCCGGTTCTGGTGACGCGGACGCTCTGCCCCCCCGGGGTGTCGGTGACCTCCACGCCGAGCCCGGCCAGCTCTCCGCGAATGCGGTCGGAGACCTCGAAGTCCCTCTCCGCCCGCGCCCTCTCACGCTTCTGCAGCAGCTCGGCCGCCCCCTCCGGGAGCGGCCGCTCGGGCTCTTCCTTCCCGAGGTCCCGGCCCAGGTCCAGTCCCAGGACCCGGTCCCAGTCGAGGAGCAGGGCCGCCTTCGCCCCGGCCGGGATGCGGGCCCGCCCCAGCTCGGCCACCAGCGACATCGCCGAGGGCAGGTCGAGGTCGTCGTTGACGGCGGCGAGGAAGCGCTCGGGGAAGTCCCCCCGTTCCCCGTCCGGGGCCGGCGCCCACTGCGCCACCCGGCGCCGGAGCTGGCGCAGGGCGCGGTCGGCGCCCGCCATGCCCTCGGGGGTGAAGTGGAGCTTGGTGCGGTAGCGGGCCTGGAGGGCGAGGTATCGGAAGGCGAGCGGGTCCTGGCCCGCCTCCTCCAGCTCGGTGACCCTCAAGAAGTTCCCGGCCGACTTGGCCATGCGGACGCCCGAGAGCATCAGGTGGTGCCCGTGCATCCACCAGCCCACCACCCGGTGGCCGAGGGCGCCCTCCGACTGTGCGATCTCCGACTCGTGGTGGGGGAAGATGTTGTCCTCCCCGCCGGTGTGGATGTCGAATCGCTCCCCCAGGTGCTTGATGGACATCGCCGAGCACTCCACGTGCCAGCCCGGGAAGCCCTGTCCCCAGGGGCTGGGCCAGCTCTGCAGGCGGTGCTCGCCGGCCGCCTTCCAGAGGGTGAAGTCGCCCGGGTGGCGCTTGCGCGGGTCGACCGCGCCCTTGACCCCGGCCAGGAGCCGGTCGACCGTGTTCCCGGACAGCTTGCCGTATTCCGGGAAGCTGGGGATGTGGTAGTAGACAGTCCCCTCGACCTCGTAGGCGTGGCCCTTCTCGATGAGCCTGGAGGTGAGTTCGATCATCTCCGGGATGTGCTGGGTGGCGCGAGGCAAGACCGCGGCCGGCCTGATGTTGAGGCGGGCCTCGTCCTCCAGGTAGGCCCGCGTGTAGTGGTCCGCGATCTCGGCCGGGCTCCGGTTCTCGAGGCGCGCGCTGACCAGCATGCGGTCCTCGCCCCTGTCGAAGTCGTCTTCGGTCAGGTGGCCGACGTCGGTGATGTTCTTGACCTGCCGGACCTCGAACCCGTTGTAATCGAGCACCCGGCAGAGGAGATCCGCGAAGAGGTACGTCCTCAGGTTGCCGACGTGGGCGTAGCGGTAGACGGTGGGGCCGCAGGTGTAGATGCGGGCCTTCCGCGGCTCCAGGGGCCGGAACACCTCCTTGCGCCTGGTCAGCGTGCTGTACAGCCTGAGCGGGGCTCCCAACTCGGCCTATGCTAGTGTCCCGTCCGGGAGGTCCGTTGATAATTCACAGGTCCAGCGGGCCGGGGGCTCTCGAGGCCCTGGAGCCTGCGTCGGGCAGCCCGGCGGAGTTCCCCCAGCATCCCCCCACCGGGTCGCGCCGCGTCCGGCGGGCGGGGGGCCGGGCGTGAGGGCTTACAGCGCCCGCGGCGACGCCCTCACCCCGGACACCGTCGCGGGCCGCGTCCTCTGCCACGACGTCGGGCCGGGGCTGAGAAAGGGTGCCCGCCTGAGCGCCCGGGATCTGCCCCGCCTGCGGGAACTGAGGGAGGTCCACCTGGCCGAGCTGGGGCCCGGGGACGTGCACGAGGACGAGGCCGCCTGCCGTCTGGCGGCCGCACTGGCGGGCCGCGGGACGGCGGCTGGCGAGCCCCGCCAGAGCCAGGTCCGTCTCACGGCGCGCGAAAGGGGCCTGGTGCGGGTCTCGGCGGCCGCGGTGGCAAGGCTCAACGGCCTCGACACGGTCGGCGTCTTCACCCTCGTGGACGGCCAGGCGGTGGCGGAGGGCGACGAGGTGGCGGGCTGCAAGGTGACGCCGGTGGCGGTTCCGGCCGCGGTCGTGGAGGAGGCCGAGCGCATCGCCGCCGAGATGGCGCCCGTGCTCGAGGTCGTCCCCTTCCGGCCGCTGCGCACCTTCATGGTCGTGACCGAGCGGCTGCGCCCCCGCGCCCGCGAGCTCTTCCGGGCCGCGGTGGCGAGGAAGCTGGACTGGTACGGGGCCCGCGTCGTCGAGGTCCGCGACGTGGCCCGCACGGGGGACGCCATCCGGGCCGCGTACGCGGCCGCGGGCGAGGCGGGCGCCGAGCTCGTACTCTTCGCCGGGGCCTCTTCCATCGACCCCCTCGACCCCGCCTACCGCGAGCTGGAGGCGGCCGGGGGGCGGGTCTTGAGGAGGGGGGCGCCGGCCCACCCCGGGAGCATGATCTGGCTCGGCGAGCTGGAGGGGGCGGCCGTGCTGGGGGTGGCCTCCTGCGCGGGCTTCGGGAAGATGACCGCGCTCGACCTCCTGCTCCCGTTCATGTTCGCCTACGGCCGCGTCTCGGCCGCCGACCTCTCGGCGCTCGGGCACGGGGGGCTGGTGGAGCGCGGGGCCGGGCGCCGCTTCCCCGCCTATGAGTGAGCCGGTCAAGTGATCGCCGTCGCGCTCGCCTGCGTGACCTTCTTCTCCACGGGCATCGGGGGCCTGGCCGCGGTCCGCTTCCGCGACCGCATGCACGTGCTCTTGGGATTCAGCGCGGGCGCCGTCCTGGGGGTGGTCTTCTTCGACCTCTTGCCCTTCGTCTTCGCCCGCACCACGGCTCCGCGCTCGGTCATGCTGGCGGGCGCGGCCGGGTTCCTGGTCTTCTTCGGCCTCGAGCGCGCCACCTCGCTCCACCGCGCGCGGGAGCACGAGCACGCCCTCGAGCCACATGCGCCCGAGATGGGCGTGATCAGCGCCGTGGGCCTGTCGGTGCACAGCTTCCTGGACGGCGTCGTGATCGGGATCGGGTTCCAGGCCGGCAGCGCGCTGGGGTTCCTGGTCGCGCTGGCCGTGATCGCGCACGACTTCAGCGACGGCCTCAACACCGTGACCGTGATGCTCGCGCACGGGAACCCGCTGCGGCGCTCGGTGGCCCTCCTCGTCGTCGACATGAGCACGCCCATCCTGGGCGCGGCCACGACGCTCGTGATGCACCCGCCGGCTGCGGTCCTGCCCTGGGTGCTGGCCGCCTTCTGCGGGTTCTTCCTCTACATCGGTGCCTCGGACCTGCTCCCGGAGGCCCGCGAGCACGACTCCCCCATGGTCGGAGTGGCCACCCTCCTCGGCATGGCCGCGCTCTTCGGGGTCACGAGATTCGCATGAGGGGCATCTCGAGGTCGGGCCAGCCCGCTTCGGACATAGCCTCCAGGCAGAGGTCCACGTGGGCCACCAGCGGGGCCAGCTGGACGCCTCGGTGACTGGGTAGGTACGGCCTCAGGTAGGCGGCCCCCCCTCGCCACTTGTTGACGGCCCCCCTGCGGTTGTGCCGGCGGTAGTGGAGGCAGCCGGCGGCGACCTGGATGAGCCCCTTGTAGAAGCCGGCGTCCGGGCCTCGGCGGTCCGGGGTCCAGGCCTCCTCCCAGGCCTCGTGGGCCTCCCAGTAGTGGCCCGCGTTGAAGAGCTCAGCCCCGCGCCGAAGCAGGCTCTGCTCCACCTCGGCCCTGCCTTCCCCGGCTCGTGATCAAGATCCCCGCCGCCACCAGCACCCCTCCCCCCACCAGGCCGGGCCCGGGGCGAAGCCCGAAGACGGGGACCGAGAGGGCCACACCCACCACCGGCTGGATGAGGAAGAAGGCGGCCGCCGTGGCGGCCGGCAGCCGCTCCACGCCGCGGTACCAGGCCCACCAGGCGAGGGCTGTCGCGCCCAGGCCCAGGTAGAGGACCGCCGCCAGGGACCCCGGGGAGGGGTGGAAGGACATGCCCCGGGCCGCCTCGACGGCCGCCCCCGGGACCAGGAAGGGGATCGCCCAGACAGAGGCGGCGGCGGTCACCGGCAGCGCGCCGCGCCGCCTCACGGGTGCCGCCCCGGCGACCGTGAAAAGGGCCCAGGCCGCGGCGCTGGCCAGCAGCAGCGCGTCCCCGCCGGCCGAGCGGGCGCCGGCGGCGCCCGACCCCGACGCCACCAGGAGGGCTCCGCAGAGCGCGAGCCCGATCCCCGCCCACTGCCGGGCCCCCGTGGGCTCGCCCAAAAGGCTCGGAGCCAGGAGGGCGACGAAGACCGGCGTGGCCAGGGTGAGAACGCTCCCGGCGGCGGCCCCGGCGAGGTCTGTGCCCCAGAACTGCAGCATCAAGGTGGCGGCCAGGACCGCGCCCAGAAAGGGCATCCTTTGGTCCCGCACGGGCGGGGCGGCGCGCAGGACGCCCAGCAGTGCCGCCACCCCAACCAGCAGGCGGGCGAGCCCCAGCGTGACGGGCGGCACGTCGGCGAAAGCGAGCCGGCTGACCACGTACATGCCGCCCCAGAGCGCGGACGCGAGGGCCGGCCACAGCATCCATGGAAGGCTAGCTCGGCGCGGCTCGGGGGCACCTCCCCTGAGAGGGCCATAGAATCCGGCGGGTGGCCGACCCCGTCGCCGAGTACTCGCGAGTCAACCTCTCCAGCGACCCCCTCTACGGCTACGTCACCATCACCAAGGCGGCGGCCCCGGGGCGGAGCTCGGAGCAGGACCTCCTGGACTCGCCCTGGCTGCAGCGGTTGCGCAGGATCCACCAGCTACAGAGCGCCTGGTGGGTCTTCGCCACCGCCGAGCACTCGCGCTTCCAGCACTCGCTGGGCGCCATGCACCTGGCGGGGGAGTGGGCCCGGCACCTGGAGCCGACGCTGCGCCAGGTCCACCCGGAGGCGCCCTCGGCGCCCCTGATCGAGGAGACCCTGCGCCTGGCCGGGCTCCTACACGACGTCGGGCACGGGCCCTTCGGCCACTTCTTCGACGAGAACTACCTGACAGCCTTCGGCATCGACCACGAGTCGATCGGACGGGCGCTCATCACGGGGCCGCTGGCCGAGCTCATCGGCGGCGTGGGCGCCTCACCGAGCGGCGCCTTCGCGGCGGGGGAACACGTCGACCCCCGCTGGGTCGCCCACCTCATCTCCGAGCGACCGCCCCCGGAATACTCGCCCCCGCCCTGGCTGGGGGCCATGCGCCCGCTCCTGACCGGCCCCTTCAGCGCCGACAACATGGACTACGTCCCCCGCGACGCCTACGTCTGCGGGATCGCCACGGGGCCGGTCGACGTGAGGCGGATCATCCACTACTCCTTCCTCTCCGAGCGCGGCCTGGCCCTCCACGCCCACGGCGCCGAGGCGCTGCACATGTTTTTGGTGGCCAGGCTCTACCTCTATCACCAGGTCTACTTCCATCGCACCGTGCGGCGGATCGACCTCCAGCTGCGGGAGGTATTCGCGCCCACGCTGGACATCGTGCTGGGGGGCGACCCGCTCCAGCGCCTGGACGCCTTCCGGGGCCTGACCGAGTGGTACCTGTTGAGCGAGGTCGACCGCTGGGCCCAGGGCGACGATCCGGAGAGAAGGGCCCTGGGCCGGGCCTGGGCGGACGTGGTCGGGCGCCGGCTGCGCTGGACGCTCGTCTACTCCAGCTACGTGGAGAGCCGGGAGCTGGAGGGCGAGGTCCTTTTCATGACCCGGCCCCGGTTCGAGGCGCGCATCCGCGAGGGGCTGCCCCCTTCCATCAGGGACCTCGAGTTCGAGGTCGACGTGGCCTCGCAGCAGTCGGGCGCCCTCAACCCGATCGTGGAGAAGGCGGGCATCCTCTTCTACGACCCGCTCCAGGACGCCTACCTCGAAAGTGGCGTGGCCGACATCTTCGCGAGGCTCCCGGTCACCGTGGCGCTGTTCAGGGTCTTCGCGCGCGACGGCTCCCACCGTCAGGAGCTGAGCCGCGCCGCCGAGCGGGCGCTGGGTAGGAGCCCGGGCTAGCGGGACAGGCCATGGAACTCGTATTCCCGCACGAAGATGCTGTCGGAAAAGGGTAGTTTGACGGTCGCGGCGACAGCGGTGCGGGCCCTGCACCCGGCAGTTATCACGTCGGCTGCGACATCGATTCTGTGACGACGCCCGGTGCCGGCTGCCTTGGCGGCGCGACCAGACGCGGTGTCAACCAGGACGGGCTGCTGACCCTCGCAGGCGTCCAGGCTGGTGCTCCATCCGGGGACGTATGAGGGGCGAAGAAAGCCGCCCCGGCGGTCTCGGGCTCAGACCTGCTTTCGCCGCAGCGCCAGGTAGAGGATGAAGCAGATCACGGCCAGGTAGGCGAGCCAGTACGCGATCTCGCCCGGCCCCGCCATCTGGGGCACGCTGGCGAGAGCGGAGCCGCCCTGGAAGGCTTTCGGGTGGAGGTGCATGTTGCTCTCCACGATGTCCCGCTGCAGGTTGCTCGAGAGCGCGTGGGGGACGAGCCAGTAGGCCACGGTGACGACCGCGCTCCACAGCGGGGCCGTGATCTGGTGGTTCTGGACGAGGGCGTGAAGGGTGATCAGGGCGCCGTCCAGGAAGGAGTAGACGAGCACGATGACCACGGCCACGATGTTGTTGAGGTAGACCGTCAGCATCATGACCAGGACGGTCAGGAGGACCACGTTGGCCGCGGTGAAAGCGAAGAACCCGGCCAAGGTGGCGATGTGGCCGCCCCCGTTGATGACCATGAGGAGGATGGCCCCGGCCGCGAACAGCGCGTCCAGGACGGCCAGGAGCACCGCCGCCGCCAGCAGCTTGCCGAGTGCGTACCCCGCCCGGGAGAGCGGCTTGGTGAGGATGCCGACGATGGCGCCCGATTCGAGGTCGTGGTTGATGACCGTCATGCCCACGGCCAGAGCGCAGAGTTCCACGGCCAGGCCGACCGTGCCGGGCAGGGACCCGAGCAGGAAGACGCTGCGTTCCTGGCCGGTCGGGGATCCCGGCACGACCAGGGGTTCGAGGCCGAGACCTACCGTGAGCAACACCCCGAGGACTACGAAGACGAGGAGGAGCCGACGCCGGGTCAGCTCCACCACCGTGTACCGCGTCACCGCCAGCATGCGCGCCCCTGTCACAGCCGGGCTCCCGGCGCGGGCGCGGGTGGGTCGGACATGAATGAGGGAAGCGAGGAGTCCCGGGCCGACTCCGGCGACTCCACGAGCTCCATGAAGACCTCTTCGAGGGTCCGTCCCTCGGGCACCAGGCTCTGGAGCGGGCCCTCCTTGAGAACTGTCCCCCTGGCCATGATGGCGACCGTGTCGCAGACCCTCTCCACCTCGCTCAGGAGGTGGCTGTTGAGAATGACGGCCGTTCCCTGGGCCTTGAGGCCCACGATCATCTCGCGCACGTCGCGGCGCCCCAGGGGGTCGAGGTCGGCGGTGGGCTCGTCGAGTATGAGGAGCCGCGGCCGGCCCAGGATGGCCTGGGCCAGGCCCAGCCTCTGCTTCATGCCCTTCGAGAAGTGCCTCACCTGCCGCCGCTCGCCCGCCAGGCTCGCCCACTCGAGCGCCTCCGGGATGCGCCGGCGACGCACGGCCCCGTCCAGGCCCAGCAGGGACCCGAAGTAGTCCAGGACCTCGTCCGCGCGCAGGAATTTGGGGAAGTCCGGTTCCTCCGGCGCGAAGCCCAGCTGGGCGCGCGCGGACGCCTCAGCGGGGGGGGACCCGAACAGCAGGACCGTTCCGGCGTTGGGCCGGGTCAGCCCCGCGATGATCTTCACCACCGTGGACTTGCCGGCCCCGTTGGGGCCCAGAAGGCCGAAGGCCTGCCCCGGCTCCAGCGAAAGGCTGACCCCGTTCACCGCCAGCGGGTCCCCTGCCCGGTACCGCTTGGTGAGTTCGCGGGCCTCGACCACGGGTTCCATGGGCGCCGCGACTATACACGCCTAGGAAGCTAGTGTCCTGCTTCCGAAATAACTGATATAATGCAGGGGTCCCTTTCCGGCCGCACAATGAGGTCTACGCCATGCCCAGCGGTCGCCCCAAAGCCGCTCTCGCGGTCCCCGACGAAGACAGGGTCCAGCTCCTGCGCTGGACC
>JBOHUY010000113.1:0-8798 GCA_050735015.1 Candidatus Dormibacterales bacterium
GACCAGAGACGACTTGCCAGACCCGCTCACGCCGGAAACGGCCACGAAACAGCCCAGCGGGAACTCGACGTCGACGTTCTGGAGGTTGTTGGCCGCCGCCCCCCGCACGACCAGCGAGCGGCCGCTCCCTCGCCGCCGCTCGCGCCGCATGGGGATCTCGCGGTCACCGCGCAGGTAGGCGGCGGTGATGGAGTCGGGGCTGGCCATGACCTCCTCCACGGGCCCGGCGGCGACTATCTGGCCGCCGTGCTCACCCGCGCCCGGCCCGATGTCGACCATGTAGTCGGCCGAGCGGATGGTCTCCTCGTCATGCTCGACCACGATCAGCGTGTTACCCAGGTCGCGCAGGCGCAGCAGGGTGTTGATGAGCTTGCGGTTGTCCCTCTGGTGCAGCCCGATGGAGGGCTCGTCCAGGATGTAGAGCACCCCCATCAGCTTGGACCCGATCTGCGTGGCAAGGCGGATGCGCTGGGACTCCCCCCCCGAGAGGGTGTTGGCGGCGCGGTCGACCGTCAGGTACTCGAGGCCGACGTCGATCAGGAACTGCAGCCTCTCCCGGATCTCCTTCAGGACCCCGCGCGCGATCATGCGCTCGCGGTCGGTCAGTTCCAGTGACTCCAGGAACTCGATGGCTGCCCCCACCGGCAGCTCGCAGGCCTCCGAGATGTTCCGCCCCCCGATCCTGACCGCCAGCGACTCGGGCCGCAGACGCCGGCCCCCGCAGGCGGGACAGGGCTTGTCCGCCATGTACTTCTCCAGCTCCTGCTTCAAGTACTCAGACTCGGTCTCCTGGTACCGGCGCTGGAGGTTGGCCAGCACCCCCTCGAAGGGCGCCTCGTACCAGCGCCGCTGGCCGTACTGGTTCTTGTAGGTGAAGCGGATGGGCCGGGTCCCGGTGCCCTCCAGCAGGATGAGCAGCTGCTCCGGCCGAAGGCGCGCGACCGGCCTCGCCATGTCGATCTTGAAGTGGCCGCAGACCGACTCCAGGAGCTCGGGGTAGAAGAACTGCGAGCGGCTCCAGGGCACGATGGCCCCCCCGGCCAGGCTGAGGCGCCGGTCGGGGATGACGAGGTCGGCGTCGACGACCAGCTGGGAGCCCAGGCCCGTGCAGGTCGGGCAGGCCCCGTGGGGGCTGTTGAAGGAGAAGTTCCTGGGCTCCGGCTCGGGCAGGCTGACGCCGTCGTAGGGGCAGGCGTAGTCCTGGCTCATGAAGACCTCGTCCTGGCGACCGGCGCCCTCCCCCAGGGGCACCAGGAGGACCGAGCCGGAGCCCAGGCGAAGGGCGGTCTCCAAAGAGTCGACCAGGCGCGTGCGCTGGTCCGGGCCGAGCACGATGCGGTCGACCACGACCTCGATGTCGTGCTTCTTGTTCTTCTCGAGCGGGACGTCCTCGCCCAGCTCGTAGATCTGCCCGTCCACCCTGACGCGCACGAAGCCCGAACGCCGGACCTCTTCAAGGAGCTGGCGGTACTCCCCCTTGCGCCCCCGCACGACCGGGCCCATGACCATCAGCCGCGTGCCCGCGGGCATCCTGGAGACCTGGTCCGCCATCTGCTCCACGGTCTGCTTGGCGATCTCCCGACCGCAGACAGGGCAGTGGGGGCGGCCGATGCGAGCGTAGAGGAGCCGGAGGTGATCGTAGACCTCGGTCACCGTGCCCACGGTGGAGCGGGGGTTCTTGGAGGTGCCCTTCTGGTCGATGGAGATGGCCGGCGAGAGCCCCTCGATGGCGTCCACGTCGGGCTTGTCCATCTGGCCCAGGAACTGGCGCGCGTAGGCGGAGAGGGACTCCACGTAACGGCGCTGCCCCTCCGCGTAGATGGTGTCGAAGGCGAGCGAGCTCTTGCCAGAGCCGGAGAGCCCCGTGAACACGACCAGGCGGTCGCGGGGGATGGTCAGGGAGACGTCTTTGAGGTTGTGCTCGCGGGCGCCCCGGATGGTGATGCTGTCAGTCGGCACCGCCGCCCCCCCGGAGGCGGAAGGTGGCGCTGGCGGTCGCCACCAGGCCCCCCTCCCCACTCTCCACGCGGCAGTCGGCGAAGGCCGTGCGCCGGCCCAGGTGGACGACCCGGGCCACGGCCCGGAGCCGCTGCCCGGCCCCCGGCGCGGCCACCACGCTGAGCTTCAGGTCGAAGGTCGTCCGCCCCACCCCCGGGGCCAGCGCCCCGTCCACGGCCAGGGCCATGGCGGAGTCCGCCAGGGCACCCAGAAAGCCGGTGTGGACGGCGCCCCGCCGGCTCAACATGTCCGGCCCGGTCTCCATCTCGGCCACCCCCCTCCCCCGGTCCGAGCCGAGAGCGCGGATCCCGAGCCGGGCCCAGGCCGGGGAGGGCGTGCCTACCTCCATCCCCGCCTCGGAATCGACATGCAGGTGGAGGTGGCGTGAGCGACGAGCCGGTCCTGCTCGTCGAAGACCTCGGCCTCCGCGAAGAGCAGCGGCTCACGCACGTCGACCACGCGCCCCACGCCCCGGATCCTGCCCTCCACGACGGGCCGCAGGAAGTTGATCTTGAGCTCGACGGTGGTGTTGGCCAGCTCTCCCTCCTGGACGGTGAGCAGGGTCATGCCCATGGCGGCGTCCGCCACGGCCGTGATGATGCCCCCCTGAACGACGCCCCCCTCGTGGCGGTGCCGGCCCTGGGCCTCGAGCTCCACCACCACCCGGCCCTTGGCGACCTCGGCCAGGCGGGCGCCTATGAGCTCCCGCCAGCCCGCCCGGGGCCCTGTCACCTCCATCCCCCGCCGGAGCGCCTCGAGGTTGGTCACGACCGGCCTCAGGGACCCCTCCGAGCCCGGCGGGGACGCACCTGCGGGCGCCGCCGGGGCGCCGCCGCCAGGGCCAGCGCCACCTCGGCGTCGTCCTCCTCCCCCTCGCCCCCCTGGAGGGTCTTGCGGAGCTGGATGATGCGGTCCCGCACGCGGGCCGCGTCCTCGAAGGCCAGCTCTTTGGAGAGCCTTCTCATCTCCTTCTCGAGGTCGCGGACAATGGCCAGGAGGTCCTCGCGCGGGAGGCCCGCGCCCGCCATCAGCTCGACGGCGTCGGTGGCGATGTCCTTCTTCCCCAACTCGAGGCTGTAGATGGCCTTCTTGATGGTCTCGGGCGTGATGCCGTGCTCGGCGTTGTACGCGACCTGCCTTTCCCGCCGCCGGCGCGTCTCGTCCAGGGCCTCTCCCATGGACTGGGTCATGGCGTCGGCGTACATGATCACGTGCCCGTCGACGTTGCGGGCCGCCCGCCCGATGATCTGGATGAAGGAGCGGTACGAGCGCAGGTAGCCCTCCTTGTCGGCGTCCAGGATGGCGATGAACGCCACCTCGGGCAGGTCCAGGCCCTCGCGCAGGAGGTTGATGCCGACCAGGACGTCGAACTCGCCGGAGCGCAGATCGCGGAGGATGTCGACCCGGGCCATGGCGTCGATGTCCGAGTGCAGGTAGCGGACCTTGAGGCCCGACTCCTGGAGGTAGTCCGTGAGGTCCTCGGCGAAGCGTTTGGTGAGGGTGGTGACGAGGCTGCGCCGGCCCGTCTCGACTCGCTTTCGGATCTCCGCCACGAGGTCGTCGATCTGGCCCTCCGTGGGCCGCACCTCGACGGTGGGGTCCAAAAGACCGGTGGGCCTTACCACCAGCTCCACGGTGCGCTCCGAGCGGCGCAGCTCGTAGGGCCCGGGCGTGGCCGAGACGTAGACGACCTGGTCCATGCGGCGCTCCCACTCCTCGAAGCTGAGGGGCCGGTTGTCGAAGGCGCTGGGCAGCCGGAAGCCGTACTCGACGAGCGCGGCCTTTCGGGAGCGGTCGCCGCCCAGCATGGCGCCCACCTGGGGAATGGCCACGTGCGACTCGTCCACGAAGACCACCGTGTCGTCGGGGAGGAAGTCCATGAGCGTGTAGGGGGTTTCGCCCGGCTGCCGGCGGGTCAGGTGCCTTGAGTAGTTCTCGATGCCGTGGCAGGTGCCCGTCTGGCGCAGCATCTCGAGGTCGAAGTTCGTCCTCTGCCGCAGGCGCTGGGCCTCCAGCAGGCGCCCCTGCTCCTCGAACCAGCCGCACCTGTCCTCCAGCTCGACCTCGATGTCGGAGATGGCCAGGCGGAGCTTGTCAGCGGGGGTGACATAGTGGCTGGCCGGGAAGATCTTGAGCTCGGGCCGGGTGCCCAGGATCTCCCCCGTCACGGGGTCCATCTCGAGCAGGCGATCGATCTCGTCACCGAAGAACTCGACCCTGAAGACGCGCTCCTCGTATGCGGGCACGAGGTCGACGACGTCGCCCCGGACGCGGAACCGCAGCCGGCCGAGGTCGTAGTCGTTGCGCTCGTACTGCATCTCGGTCAGCTTGCGCAGGAAGATCTCGCGCCGGATCGACTGCCCGGCGGCCACTTCCAGTGACTCCCCTATGTAGGACTCCGGCGAGCCGATGCCATAGATGCAGCTGACGCTGGCGACCACGATCACGTCCCGGCGCGTGAGCAGGGCCTGGGTGGTGGCGTGGCGGAGCCTGTCGATCTCCTCGTTGCGGCTGGAGTCCTTCTCGATGTAGGTGTCGCTGCGGGGGATGTAAGCCTCCGGCTGGTAGTAGTCGTAGTAGCTGACGAAGTATTCGACGGCGTTCTTGGGGAAGAGCCGCTTGAACTCCGCGCAGAGCTGCGCGGCCAGGGTCTTGTTGGGGCTCAGGACCAGCACCGGGCGGCCCAGCCGCTCGATGACCCAGCCCATGACGTTGGTCTTGCCGCTCCCGGTCACCCCCAGCAGGACCTGCTCTTTGAGGCCCGAACCCACCCCCTCGGTGAGGGCGTCGATCGCCGGCGGCTGGTCGCCGGCGGGCGCGAAGGGGGCTTCCAGGAGGAATCTGCCGGCCATGCTGGGGCCTATCTTAGAGCGAACAGCTGTTCGCAGGGAGTTCCCCCCGCGGCGCCACGCGGGTCCCCGGGCGCTCTCTCAAAGGGAGAGGAGGACGGCCTCTACGAGGGTGCCCTCGGCGATGCCCTCGGCGCCCGGGGGCACGCGCACGAGGGCGTCCGCCCCGGCCAGTGACATGAGCCGGGAGGAGGACTGGGAGCCGGTGCCGGTGGCCACCAGCTCTGTCCCCTCCCGGTGCAAGCGGACGCGCTGGTACTCGGTCCTGTCGCCTCCGGCGCGGGCGGAGTAGCCGAGCCTCACCGGCAGAGTCGGCCGCTGCAGGCGCGCGTGTCCCTGCATCTTCCGCAGGGCGGGCCTCACGAAGACCTCGAAGGTGACCAGGCTCGAGACCGGAAAGCCGGGCAGCCCGAAGGCGAGCCTGCCGCCGGGCAGCGTCGCGAACGTGAAGGGCTTGCCGGGACGTAGCTTGACGCGCCCGCAGTGGACCTCTCCGAGCCGTTCCAGGAGCGGCTTCACGAGGTCGTGGGTCCCCACCGAGACGCCTCCCGAGGTGACCAGGACGTCGGCGTTCGTGAGCGCCTCGGTGACCAGCGCCTCCAGCTCGGCGGGGCGGTCGGGCGCGATGCCGAGGACGCGCACCTCGGCGCCGGCCTCGACCAGGGCGGCTGCCAGCGCGAAGCGGTTGGAGTCCGGGATCTGCCCGGGAGCGGTGGGCCGGCCCGGCTCCACGAGCTCGTCCCCGGTCGAGGTGAGGGCGACCTTGGGCCGGCGGCCGACGCGCACCGAGGGGCGGCCGAGCGCGGCCACCAGCCCAACCTCGGCGGGCCCCAGCTGGGTCCCGGCGCGGAGCACGGCCTCGCCTGCCACGAGGTCGTCGCCGGGGCGGTGGAAGTTGGCGCCCGCCCCGATCCCGGCCGGCACCACGACGCGGTCCCCCTCCAGCCTCACGTCCTCGACCATGACGACGGCGTCGGCCCCGGAGGGCACCACCCCGCCGGTCAGGATGCGGGCCGCCAGGCCGGCCCCGAGCCCGCGCTCGAGGGGGCGCCCCGCCGCCGACTCCCCCACCACGAGGAGCGGCCGGCCCCCGTCGGCGGCGCGCACGGCATAGCCGTCCACGGCGCTGGAGGGCCAGCGGGGGAGGTCGTGGGGAGCGAGGAGATCCTCGGCCAGGACGCGGCCGGCGCAGGCCCCCAGGGGAACCTCCTCCGGCTCCAGGACGGGTGTCCTGTCCAGGACCGCGGCCGCCACGTCCGCCACCTCCATGAGTGGATAAGCCGACGCCCTCATAGGGATCGAAGGATAGACTCGCCGCAAGACTCGGCACCGAGGCATGAATTGCGCACGTCGGTCACCCGGCAGCAACTGAGGCGGTACGGCCTCCACTTCGAGGCCTTCGCCTCCGGGCAGGCGCGCGGCTCCTCGCCGCTCTACGAAGCCCTCGCCAACGGAATCGCGCGCGACGAGGAGCTGCTGGCGATGGTGGCGGGGGCCGCCGGGCCCCGTTTCAACGCGCCCCTGCTCTTCGCCGTCGTGCACCTGAGGGTGCTGGAGGGAGCGGGCGGGGAACTGGCCGTGCACTACGCCTCCGTGACGCGGGAGCCGGCGGACCCGGAGCGGGCCTACCCGGCCTTCCGCGCCTTCTGCGCCGAGCGCTGGCCGGAGATCGCGGACGAGCTGGGCACCCGCATCACGCAGACCAACGAGGTGGCCAGGGGGTCCTTTCTCTACCCGGCCCTGGCGCTCGTGGCCCAGACCTCGGGGCGCCCCCTGGCACTCCTGGAGGTGGGAGCCAGCGCGGGCCTCAACCTGCGCCTGGACCACCACCGCTTCGACTACGGCCCCCACGGTCAGGTCGGCCCGGCCGCCTCCCGGGTGGTGGTGCGCTCGCGGGTCGAGCGGGGCACGCCGCCCCTGCCCCCCGCCCTCGAGGTGGCCTGGCGGCGCGGGCTCGACCTCCAGCCCCTGGACGTGAGGCGCCCCGCCGACGTGCGCTGGCTGGAGTCCTTGGTCTGGCCCGAGCAGCACCGGCGCCGGGACCTTCTCCGGCGGGCGGTTGCGGAGGCGGCGCAGGACCCCCCCGACGTGCGGGCCGGGAACGCGGCCGACGCTCTCGTCGGCTGCGCCTGGGAGGCCCCCGCGGGGGCGGCGCTGGTCGTCTTCCACACCAACACCCTGGGCTACCTCTCCGCCGACGAGCGCCGGCGCCTGGACGGGCAGGTCGCGCGCATCGCCGCCACCCGCGACGTGTACAGGGTCTTCAACTCCTCGGGCAGGCTCTCGCGCAGGCTCGACGGCACCCCCCTCGACCCCGTCCAGATCCGCGCCGCGCCCCCGGCCGGGCCCTCCGACGGCTGGTTGGGGCTGACGGCCACTACGCGCGGCCGGCGGCGGACCCTGCTCCTGGGCCTCACCCGCCAGCACGGCGAGGCCCTGGCCTGGCTGGCCTGAGAGGGGGCCCGGAAGGCTAGGGCGAGGGCGGGCCCGCGACGAGCTCCCGAGGCGCTCGCTCCGGCTCCGCCCCACCCGGCGACACGATCTCGACCGCGAAGCGGCCGCGGAACCTGGCCAGGGCGGCCAGCACGGGGGCCCCCAGCGCCAGCGCGAGCACGGCGTTGCCGGCCGCGCGGAAGGAGTCGTAGGCGGGAGAGGTGGCCAGGTAGAAGCGCGCGAACCGGTGCAGCGCCGCCCCGGCCGGCAGTCCGGGCACCCAGCCCAGTCCGGGCGAGCCCCTGAAGAAGGTCCAGTCCCAGACGTCCATGGCCGCCCCGAAGGCGAAGCCCGTAGCGGCTCCTACGAGGGCGAGCAGGAAGAGGTCCCGGCGCCCCGGGGGGCGCCCCCGCCGGCCCAGGCCCACGAGCCCGGCGGCCACCCCGACCCAGCCCGCGGCGAAGACCTGGTAGGGGAGCCAGGGGCCGACCCCGCCCGTGGCCAGCGCGGAGACGGCCAGCGAGAGGGCGCCGGCCAGGAAGCCGAAGGAAGGCCCGAAGGCGTAGCCGGCGCAGAGGATCAGGAAGAAGACGGGGCTGAAGCCCCCCACCCCCGTGACCAGGGCCATGCGGAGGGCGGCGTCCACCGCCGCCAGGGCGGCCAGGAGGGCCAGGCGGCGAGCATCCAGATGCCGCGCCCCCACCTCCATGAGGAGGAGGGCCGCGGCCGCGCCCAGGGCCACGGCCAGGGCCGGCGCCGGCGCCGGCAGCCCCAGCCCCAAAAAGGGCCATACGAAGAGCACCAGCCCGCAGAGGGAGACGAGCCCCAGCCTCACGGCGCCGCCCCCCCCATGGCGGCGGTGACGCGCCCTGCCCCCACCCTCAGGACGCGGTGCCCGACCTCGGCCGCCAGCCGCGCGTCGTGGGTCGCCAGCACCACCGCCGTCCCCGCCTGGGAGAGCCGGCGCACGACGCCGACCAGGGCCCGGCGGGAGTCCTCGTCCATGCCCCGCGTGGGCTCGTCCAGAAGGGCCAGGGCGGGCCGGCCGGCCAGGGCCGTGGCCAGGGCCGCCCGCTGCCGCTCGCCCGTGCTGAGGTCGCGGGGATAGCGGTCCGCCAGGGAGGAGAGCCCCAGTTGGGCGAGGATGGAGGGGTCGCCATCGGGCTCCCGCGACCAGCGCAGCGTCTGCGCCACCTCATCGCGCAGGGTGGGCAGGTGCAAGAGCGCGGAGGGGTCCTGGGGCAGGTAGGCGGTCCGCCCGGGGGGGCGCTCGACCGTCCCCGCGAGGGGCGGCGACAGCCCGGCCAGGGACCTCAGCAAGGTCGTTTTGCCGGCCCCGTTGGGCCCTGTCAGGACCACCACCTCCCCCTTTCTGCCCCAGAGCTCGACGTCCCAGAGGAGGGGTGCCCCCGCGGGCCCGGCGCAGAGACCGCGGGCCGACCAGGCCACCTCCGAACCGGGCGGCGGGGGCGGGGCCGACCCCGGCCGGGGGAGCGCAGGGGCGGCCTCGGTGAGCAC
>JBOHUY010000114.1:0-2593 GCA_050735015.1 Candidatus Dormibacterales bacterium
ACGCCAAGGAGATGGACCTGGCGGCGCGCGCCATCGGGCTGGACGCGCGGGGCTGGGCCTTCGACACCTACCTGGCCGCGTACCTTCTGGGGGCGGGGGCGCGCGACCCCAGGCTCGACGACCTCTCCCGGGACTTCCTGGGCCTGACGGTCATGAGCCAGGCCGAGCTGCTCGGCACGGGGCGCTCCGCGCGGCCGCCCACCGAGGCCGCGGTCCCCGACGCCGCCCTCTACGCGGGGCGCCGGGCCAAGGCCATCCTGGAGCTCCGCCCCCGGCTGGAGGCGGAGATGCGGAACCTGGGCGTCGACTACCTCTTCTGGGAGATCGAGCTCCCCCTCGCCCGCATCCTGGCCGGGATGGAGTGGGAGGGGGTGGCCGTCGACGTGCCTTACCTCCAGACCATGTCTCGCGAGCTGGCCGACCAGCTGTCCGCCATCGACGCGGAGGTGGCCCAGGTGGCCGGGCAGGCGGTCAACCTCAACGCCCCTCAGCAGCTGGCGCGCCTGCTCTTCGAAGAGCTCCGCCTGCCGGCCGGGAAGCGGACCAAGACGGGCTACTCCACGGACGCCGACACCCTGGAGTCGCTGCGGGACCGCCACCCCGTGGTCGGCCTCATCCTGGAGAACCGCCAGCTCGCCAAGCTCAAGTCGACCTACGTGGACGCCCTGCCCGCGCTGATCGACCAAGGCACCGGCCGCGTCCACACGTCCTGGAACCAGGCCGCCACCGCCACCGGCCGCCTCAGCTCCTCGAACCCCAACCTCATGAACATCCCCGTCCGCACCGAGCTCGGCCAGCGCATCCGGCGCGCCTTCCGCGCCGGGCTGCCGGACCACCTCCTGCTGGCTGCGGACTACTCCCAGGTCGAGCTCAGGATCGCGGCCCACCTGAGCCAGGACCCCAAGCTGCTGGGCGCCTTCGCCGCCGGGCAGGACATCCACGCGGCCACGGCCGCGCAGGTCTTCAAGGTCCCCATCGAGGAGGTCACGGCCGACCAGCGCCGCCTGGCCAAGGTGGCCAACTTCGGGTCCCTCTACGGCCAGGGGGAGTATGGGCTCTCCCTGCAGATGGGCATTCCGGGTGACGAGGCGAGGACCTTCCTGGACGACTACTTCGGGACCTATGCCCGCCTCAAGGAGTTCTTGGATGAGACGCGGGGGCGCGCCCGCGAGAGCGGCCTGGTCGTCTCCGAGACGGGCCGCCGGCGGGCCATCCCCGACCTGCGCTCCCCCAACTACCAGCTCCGACAGGCGGCCGAGCGCATGGCCGTCAACCTCCCCATCCAGTCGCTGGCCGCCGACATCATCAAGATCGCGATGGTGCGGCTGGCGGCCGAGCTGGAGGGCTCCGGGCTCAAGGGCAGGATGATCCTGCAGGTGCACGACGAGCTCGTATTCGAGCTGCCCCGAGAGGAGCTGGAGACCTTCACGGAGATGGTGCCCCGCGTCATGGCGGCCGCCTACGAGCTGCAGTCGGGCCTCGAGGTGGAGGCCCGGGCGGGCGAGAACTGGGCCGACATGTCCCGCCTGGCCGCAGTGCGCGCTTAGCCGGGGACCGGACCCCTTGCCAGAGCTCCCCGAGGTCGAGACCATCGTCGCCGATCTGAGGCCGCTTCTGGCCGGCGAGTCGATCGTGAGGACCCGGCTCGCCTTCCCGGGCATCGTGCGCCACCCCTCGCCGGAGCTGTTCGTGGCGGGCACCGAGGGCCGCCGCATCCGCTCGCTGACGCGCCGCGGCAAATACATCCTGGCCGGCTTCGATGCGGACGACCTCCTGGTCGTGCACCTGGGCATGACCGGCCGCCTGGGGGTGGCCTCTGCGGCGGCTCCGTGCGCGCTCCACACACACGCCGTCTTCGAGCTGGCGGGCGGGGGCGAGCTCCGCTACAGCGACCCCCGGCGCTTCGGCCGCCTGCTCCTGGGCGGAGCCGAGGAGCTGGCCCGGCTGGGCAAGCTGCCCCGGCTGGGCCCGGAGCCCCTCGACCCCGCCTTCACCGCCCGCGACCTGGGCGCCCGGCTGGCGGGGCGGCGGGCGCCCCTCAAAGCCGTCCTGCTCGACCAGGCCGTCCTGGCCGGGGTGGGGAGCATCTACGCCGACGAGGCCTGCTTCAGGGCCGGGGTCCGGCCCGACCGGGCCGCGGGCCGAGTCGGCCCCCGCCGCGTGGCCCGCCTGCACGGGGCGCTTCGGGAGACGCTCAGGGAGGCGATCGGGAACCGGGGCAGCTCGGTCAGCGACTACGTCGACGGGCATGGAGAGCCGGGGACCCAGCAGGAGCGGCTGCTCGTGTACGGCAGGGCCGGCCGGCCCTGCGCCGCCTGCGGACGGCCCTTAAGGTCGGGCCGGGCGGGCGGGCGGAGCACCGTCTACTGCAGCCGATGCCAGCGCTGAGGCGAGCCGCGGCCGGGCTGGGCCTCCTCGCGCTCGCCTTCGTCGCCTTCAGCGCGGCCGTGGCCTCCCGCGACCTCGCCGGCGCCGACCACGCCGCGGCGGCCGCCTTCGCCCACCTCTGGCGCCCCGCCCTGCTCCCCCTCTTCGACGGCGTCGCCTTCCTGGGCGGGGTCGAGCTGACCACCCTTGTGGCCCTCGCCACGGC
>JBOHUY010000115.1:0-2394 GCA_050735015.1 Candidatus Dormibacterales bacterium
TCGCGAGATAGAGGCGATCGCACTCGATCATCTGCGCGACGCGGATCTCCTCGCCGCCGTGCGCCGCCTGCCGGAACGGCCCCGCACGGCTCTTCGTGCTCCGCAGCAACCACCCCACCATGAGCTCCCACGAGCTGCTCGACGCCTACCTCCAGCTCCAGGAGATCGAGCGCTGCTTCCGAGTCATCAAGTCGGTGCTGGAGCTGCGCCCGGTCTACCACCACCGCCAGCGGCGGGTGGAGACACACGTCTTCCTGAACTTCCTCGCCTTCCTGCTCGCCAAGACCCTGGAGCAGAAATTGCGGGCCGCCCGTCTGCACGCCTCGATCCCCTGGGCGCTCGAGCAGCTGGGCCGGCTGAAGGCGGTCGAGCACACCTGGGAGGGGAACGCGACCGTGGTCCAGACAACCGAGCTGGATGCCGAGCTCCAGGCCATTCTCGGGGCCCTGGGCATTCGCCTCGGCAACCCCGTGCTCCGGGTCTCACCGGCCGCCGCAGCCTGACCTCGTCCCAATACGAAGGTAGGGACGAGTCGAGTTCAGATTTTCAAAGTCGGGCTGGGAGGTGCTCTCCTCGCGAGGATCTGCGATCCCATTTGACCGCGTTGGCCTCCCTGTCGCGAACCCGGTTCCGCGCCAGCTTTGGCTCCCAATAGCTGCGGTTGTCGTCCGGCGTCCGGCCGTGATCCGGGCATCCGTGCCAGAAGCAGCCGTCGGCGAAGATCGCTGGCCGCAGTCCAGCGAGATAGAAATCAGGCTTCCCCGGCAGCTCCGGCAGCCGCTCGCCAATCTTCCGCCTGGGAACTGCGAGCTTCACTGCTGCCAGCAGCCGCGCTTCCGGCGACGTGCCCGAAGACCGGATAGCAGCCATGTTCCATGACCGCTGCTCGGCAGTCAGCCAGCCCGGCACCGCCTCACGTCTTATCAGGTCTTCCGCCGCATCGCAAAGATCCACGGCCAGGACGGCCCGGCATGTCCTGGGCGCTTCGGCGCGCCTCGAGTGCGGCGCGTGGCAGCAGCCCACTGGCTGGGCTCAGCCGGCGGAGGCTTCGCCATGCGCTTCCGGCCCCACCCTGGACGTGTCTGGTTCCGTCTCGGCGGGCAGCGCGGCAGCACTCGCGCCGCTGCCTGGTGCGAGCGGAAGATCGACCGTGAAGGTGGTGCCGCCACCCGCGGTGGGGGTCACCCGGACCTCGCCCTGGTGCGCGCCCACGACGGCCTCCACTATCGACAGGCCCAGGCCCGCGCCGCCGCGGTCGCGGGCGCGCGCCGGGTCGGCGCGGTAGAAGGGCTCGAAGATGTGGCGGGCCTCCTCATCGCTCAGCCCCGGGCCGTGGTCGGCCACGCTGAGCACCGCGCGCCCCCCGCCCGCCGCCAGCCGCAGCTCGATGGGGGTGGCGGCCGGCGTATGCACGATGGCGTTGCGCAGGAGGTTGGCCACCACCTGCCGCAGGCGCATCTGGTCGCCGATCACGACCGGCCCGCCCGCCGCCTCCAGGTTGATGGTCCGCCGGGGGGCGGACGCGCGGGCGTCGGCGAGAGCGTCCTCGGCGATGGTCCTGAGGTCGACGGGGGCGCGCTCCAGGGGCCGGCCCTGGTCGAGCCGGGCGAGCAGCAGCAGGTCGTCCACCAGCCCACTCATGCGGACGGCCTCCTCCTCGATGCGCCTGCGCGCCAGCGAAGCGTCCCTGGGCGCGGGCGCCGGACGCCGGCGCAGGAACTCCGCGTAGCCGCGGATGGATGTGAGCGGTGTCCTGAGCTCGTGGGAGGCGTCGGCCAGGAAGCGGCGCAGGCGGTTCTCGGAGGCCAGCCGCTCGGCGAAGGCGGCCTCGATCTGGCTCAGCATGCCGTTGAGGGCCAGCCCCAGCCGGCCGATCTCGGTCCGTGACGAGGCCGGCTCGACCCGGCGCCCGAGGTCGCCGGCGGCGATGGCCTGGGCGGTGGCGCCCATGCGTTCGAGGGGGGCCAGGCCGAGCCGGATGATCCACCAGGCCAGGACCGCCATGCCCAGCAGCACAGCCGCCCCGATGGTCGCCTCCAGGGCCAGGAGGTGGTCGAGCGTGGACTCCACGTCGCCAAGGGGGACGGCCACCACCATCGTGTAGCCGGCGGCGGCTGGGCTGTCCATGGTCACCGCCAGCACGTCGTACTGGTCGATGCCGCCGGTGCCCGGAGCCGTGAAGGTGACTGGTCTGTCGGGCGCCGTGCCGGGCAGGCTGGAGGGGAGCTGGGGGCGCGCCCTGGTCGGGGTCTGCCCGCGGACGGTGGCCACGCTGGGGTTGACCACCTGGCCGTCGGGGCTGACCAGCTCCGCGAAGGTGTCGACCGGGAAGACCCCGATGAGGTCGGAGGCGGAGGGAAGCCCGGGGCCCTGCCCGGTCAGAAGGTTCTCCAT
>JBOHUY010000116.1:0-10314 GCA_050735015.1 Candidatus Dormibacterales bacterium
GAGCACCTTCAAATCCGAGCCGCCATGCCGAATAACCCACAGGATCTTGTTGGCTGGTCGGTCGCGATGTCCAACTCTCAGGCCACGAGAGAAGAAGAATGCAACCACGCCGTTGTCTGAGGCCCAACTGAGTGATTGGAGACCTTGTAGTGTCGCCCACCTCGGCCCAGGCGCGGATCGGATTACGGTCCTGTCACAAAGCGATGACTGAACGGCGCTCCCTGAGGTTGGTAATGGCGAGGAGGACTCCAGGCCGGGCATCATGGTGCACCCAGGGATGAGCAGAAGGATGCCGAGCAGCAGAAGCGGCCGTCGCATGCCCAAGCTATCAGTCAGCATGGAGAACGCCTCGTCGTTGTCAAGCCCTCGTATTCCCCTGGTGTGGGAGTTCGCCACTTTGACCCTAACTGTTAAGCGATCCTGTCATCTAACGGGGGCCGCCGGTGAACGTCGCCAGGGATGGTCGGCAGGTGAGCGCCAGACGCCGCCCTTGACAGCGGGTTTGGCGACTGCAGCCTTCGGGGGCAGCGGGTTGGGGCTGGCGTCGGAGTGGTCGCCGACCCGGTAGGTGCTCGTGGGCTCCGCGAGCCGCTGCTTGGCCTGGCCTGCCTCTCGGCCTATCTCTTGGCCCCCGTTTGGCCCTCCCTCTCGGCCTTCTCCAAGAACTCCTGGTAGCGCCTGTAGGCGTCCTGTTTGCGCCGGTCGACGATCTTGGTGTAGCCCTGCAGCGTGTTGAGGTTGGCGTGGCCGAGCACCTCCTGGACCAGGCGCACGTCCCCCCCCGTGACCTCCAGGAGGTTGGTGGCGGCAGTGTGCCGGGCCACGTGCGGGGACTTGAAGGACCACGTCCCCAGCTCGGCCCGGAGGCGGCGCACGACGTGGCGAGCGCCCGCCGGCGTGAGCCGCCGGGCCCCTCCCGGCGGCTGGGAGCGGTCGAAGTTGACGAAAAGGGCCATGGAGGTGTCCGTGCGTACGTCGAGGTAGTCGTCCACGGCCTCCTTGGCGCCCGCCGTCAGGTAGACGGCGCGCTGCTTGGAGCCCTTGCCGGTGACGACCAGGCGGTGGCCCTGGCGGGGCACATCGGTGCGGTCCAGCGCGAGCGCCTCGCTGATCCGGCACCCGGTGCTGATGAGGAAGTTGACGAGCGCCCGGTCGCGTTTCTCCCGGAGGGTGCCCGCGGGCAGCCCGGCCAGAAGGCGCGCCAGTTCCTCGGGCTCGATGGGCTTGGGCAGGCGCTGCTCGAGCTTGGGCAGCGTGATCCCGTTGGAGAGATCGCGTTCGACCAGCCCTTCCCGGGCCAGCCAGCGGAGCCAGGACCGGATCGCGACCAGGGCGCGCGCCCTCGAGGAGGGCCGCCGCAGCGTGGAGGCGAGGTGCCTTTGGTAGGCACGCAGGTCCTCGTGGCGCACGTCCTCCATGCGCAGCGTGTGCGTGCGCTCGGCCAGGAAGACCTTGAGCCGGCGGAGCTCGTCGGAGTAGGCGCGGACGGTGTTGGGGCTGCGGTTGGCCTCCAGCTGGAGCCAGCCGATGTACTCGTCCGCGGCGGCCTGGAAATCGAGGGGCATGGCGAGGCCGATCGCATCTTAGCGCCCGCCGCCCGCGGCCGCCCCGCCGGCGCGGGGCAATATTCGAGTGCGCCCCCCGTCATTCCCTGGAGCCCCGTGTCCTCCCCCAACGAGCGCGCCCGCACATGATGTCCGCGGAAGCGGCCGGGTCGCTGACCAGAGACCTGCACGCCCCGACCGAGCGGGGTTCGGTGATGAGGCGCCGGGGACGCTCCATCCGCTTCCGGGCCTGGGCGCTGCTCGTCTCGGGCCTGCTCTCGGTCCTCGGCGGCGCCTCTGTGGCCCTCTTCCAGGCCTACCAGGTCGGCCGGGCGCAGGCGAGGCTGCAGGTGGCGGGCGCGATCCAGGTCGACAACCTCCTCCTACTCAGCGGCATGGTCAACGAGCAGTCCGCGGTGCGCGGGTACCTCTCCTACGTGCAGCCGCAGTTCCTGCAGCCCTTCTACTCGGGCCAGGCCCAGGTCCACCAGGCGGAGCGGGCGATTGCAGCCGACTCGGCGGGGGCGGTGGGCGGCGAGTTCGAGCAGCCGCTCGCGCTGGCCGAGAGGTACGCCGCCGCCTGGACCAGCCGGGCGGCTTCCGACGTGAGCGCCGTCCAATTCCGCAAGGCGCCCGAGATCGATCCCGTGCCGGCGCTCGACCGCAAGCACATGTTCGACTCCTTCAGGCGCGAGGACCAGGTCATCGCCAGGCTCTCCGCGGCCAACGTCGCCACCGCCCGCGCGGCCCTCGCCTCCCACCAGCGGGTCCAGCTCATCGCCATCGCCATCGCCAGCGGGGTGGCCTCGGTGGCCATGCTGGTGCTCATCCTCCTCATCTCGAGGAGCGTCCTGCGGCCGATCCTGGCCCTGGCCGGGGCCGCGCGCGAGCTGGCCGCGGGCCTCGACCCGCCCATCCCCCACGTGGCCTCGGGCGACGAGGTCGGCGACCTCGCGCGCGCGCTCGTCTCCTGGGAGGGCGCCGTGGAGGCGCGCCGGCGGACCGAGGGGAGGTTCCGGATCATCTACGAGCAGGCCCCGCTGGGGATCTGCCGCCTCGACACGCACGGAGCCGTCGTCGACGCCAACCCGCTTTTCGAAAGGCTGCTCGGGTACGGCCCCGGACGGCTGGCCGGGACCGCCTTCGTGGACCTCATCGTGGACGAGCCCGGGGGCGAGTCGTCGGGCGCTGAGACGGCCATGGTCAAAGACCTGGTGGCGGGACGGCGGGAGGCGGTGGCCTTGGAGGCCCGCTGCCGGCACCGGAGCGGGGCCTCGGTCTGGACCGAGCTCGTCATCTCCGCCGTCCGCGACGACTCCGGACGTCCCGCCCACTACGTGGTCCTGATGGAGGACGTCTCCGCCCGCGTGGAGGCGCGGGAGGCCCAGCGTCAGGCCTTCCGCGAGCTGGAGCGCGTGAGCAAGGACAAGAGCTACTTCGTCTCCGTGGTCAGCCACGAGTTCCGCAACGCGCTCACCACCATCCAGGGCTTCGGGGAGGTCCTGCGCGACGAGCGCTTCGAGCCCGAGCAGGTGACCGAGTTCGCGGGCGACATCTTCAACGAGGCCCAGCGGCTGACGCGCATGATCGGCGAGCTGCTCGACCTGGAGAGGATGGAGTCGGGCCGCATGACGCTCACGGTCGGCGAGTTCGACCTCAACGAGGCCGTGCGTGAGGTCGCGGGCGGGTTCAGGCGCGCCGCCCCTGCCCACACCCTGGCCCTGGAGCTCGACGCCGCCGTGGGGACGGTGGAGGCGGATTCCGATAAGATCACGCAGGTTCTCCAGAACCTCGTCAGCAACGCGATCAAGTATTCGCCGGCCGGAGGCGCCGTGACGGTTCGGAGCCGCGCCTCCGGGCACCGCGTGGAGGTGAGCGTGTCCGACCAGGGAGTGGGCATACCGGCCGAGGCGCTCGACAAGGTCTTCGAGCGCTACACGCGCCTGGAGGACGCCGGCAGCCGCCACATCCGGGGCACCGGGCTCGGCCTGCCCATCGTGCGCCAGATCGCGGAGCTCCACGGCGGCCGCGCCTGGGTCGAGAGCGAGGTGGGCCGGGGTTCCACCTTCCACGTCGAGATCCCGGCGCGCCGGCCCCGCGAAGCCTGAGGCGAGGCCCTGAGAGGTGGCCCGGATCGTCTTCTGCGAGGATGATCCGAACGTCCGCAAGCTCATCCGCACCGTCATGGGCTCGACCGCCCACGAGGTGCACCTGGCCGCGGACGGCCGGGAGGGGCTCGACCTCATCGAGGAGGTGAGGCCGGACATGGTCTTCACCGACGTCTCCATGCCCGGCCTGGACGGCTTCAGGATGTACCGGGAGATCCTCGGCCGCCCCCACCTGGCCGCCATCCCGGTCGTCTTCATGACCGCCACGGCGCAGCGCTCGGAGGTGGAGACCGCGGAGCGCATGGGCGCCGCCGGCTACGTCGTCAAGCCCTTCCGGGCGGCCGAGCTCCGGGCCAAGGTGGACGAGCTGGCGGAGGGTGGCGGGTAGTGCCGGGGCAGCGGCTGCTCTTCGTCGAGGACGAGGACCCCGTCCGCAAGATGATCGCGGGCTTCCTCGAGCGCCGGGGCTACGAGGTGGTGGCCGTGCGCGACGGCATCGAGGCGCTGCAGGCGATCCGCGAGGGCCTGCCTGACCTGGTCGTGACCGACATCAACATGCCCAACATGAACGGCCTCGAGCTGACCCGGCGGCTGCGGGCTGACCACCGCACGGCCCGGCTGCCGATCGTGATGCTCTCGGCCATGAAGGAGGAGTCCGACGTGCTGGCCGGGTACGCGGAGGGCGCCGACGAGTACGCTCCCAAGCCCATCGAGCTGGCCGTGCTGGCGGCCAAGATCGAGATCCTCCTGCGCCGCTCGGGAGGCCCGGAGGGGCGCCGCACCCGGGGCCGGCTTTTCATGTTCATCCACGGCAAGGGCGGGGTGGGCACGACCACGGTGGCCGTCAACGTGGCCGCGGCGCTGGCCGCGGGGGGGCGGGGCCGCGTCTCCCTGCTCGACCTCAACTTCGAGTTCCCCGCCGCCGCCATGTTCTTCAACATGCGCCCCAAGCACACGCTCGCCGACCTCAGCGAGGCGGCCGGCCGCCCCGACCAGGACGACTTCGAGATGTTCGTCAGCCGCGACCCCCGGACGGGCGTGGAGGTGGTGACCGGGGCGGACGTGCCGGAGCGGGCCGAGCTCGTCACCATCCCCGCCGTCAACCTCGCCATCGACCGCCTCCGCGAGAGGAGCGAGGTCGTGCTCGCCGACAGCCCGCCGTCCTTCTCGGAGCGAAGCCTGTGTGCGCTCGACCTGGCCGAGATGGCGTGCCTGGTGACCTCGCCCCACCTCCCCGCCATCAAGGCCACGCTGGACTGGATGAAGGTGCTGCAGAAGATCGACTTCCCCAGCGCGCGGCTCCTCTTGGTGGTCAGCCAGACCACCCCCAAGGGCTACCCCGCGGCGGAGATCGAGCGCGTGTTCAAAAGGCCCCTCGACGCGGTCATCCCGTACTCGGAGCTGTTCGACCAGGCCGCCAACGACGGCCGCCCCCTGGTTTCGGCCAACGCCGGCCACCCGGCCGCCAAGGAGCTGCAGGACCTGGGGGGCCGCCTGGCCTCGCCGCCCTGACCGGACGGCGGGGACGAGCGGGGGCGGGCGCGCCTCCGCCCGGTGCGCTCAGGCCCGGCGGCGGCGGGAGTAGTACATGCCGATGGCGATGATCACTATGACCAGGATGACGGCCGCGATGATCTTATTCTGGGTGATCTTGGTCGTGATCAGGTAAAGAGCCAGGTAGTCGGGCATCTGCTCCCTCGCGAATCTCCAAGCCGGTCCGTCTGGGGCCGGCCGGGCCCCACGTGCAGCGCCAGCATATACGATCGCGCCGCGCTTGAAGCCAGCTCTCCAGCAGGGCTCAGGGGGAGGTGGCGAGGAGGTCGAGCCGCACGTAGTCCTGGTCGTAGGTGCCGTTCTCGCGTCGGAGCCCGGCCAGCGCCCTCGCCTCGGCGCGGCGCCGGAACTCCGCGCGGGCGCCCGGCTCGAGGCCGGCGTCGTACGCGATCAGGACCTGGCTGCGGAGCCAGCCCAGGAGCGCTTCGGGGTCAGGCAGCCGGCGGCGCTGGAAGAGGAGCCTGACCCCGCCCGGCGGGACGGCGAAGCCGGCGGCGATGAGGAGTCCCAGGTACTCCTCCACGCCCGGGTAGTACCAGGGCCCGGGCCCGCCCCCCAGGCGCGCCGACTCCTGGTCCAAGATGGCGCGGGCCCTCTCGATCTGGCCCTTGCCGCCGAACTCGGCCCGGAAGATGCCGCCCGGGGCCAGAAGGGCGCGCAGGCCTCCCAGCACGGCCGGGTGCTCGGCGGCCGGCACCCAGTGCAGGGCGGCGGTGGAGACGGCGAGGTGGAACGGGCGCCACCTCCCGACCGCGCCGGCCGCCTCCTGGGCGCGCCCGACCACGAACACGAGGTTGGGCGCCCGGTGCGCGCGGGCCGCCCCGATCATAGAGCTCGAGGAGTCGAGGCCGACCACGAGGCCGCGGGGGACCAGCGCCGCGACGCGGGCGGTCAGGTCGCCGGCGCCGCAGCCGACGTCGAGCGCCTTCCAGGCGGGGTCGATGCGGAGGGGGGCCAGGAACTCGCCGTCGAAGGCCCGATGGTGCTGGGTGTTGGCGGCGTAGAGGGAGCCGTCCCAGGCCACCTCGCGGGGCGCCCCGCCTACCCGATCCTCCTGGCCACGGCGTCGCCCGCCTCCGAGGTGGAAAGAGAGCCCCCCAGGTCCTGCGTGCACTCGCCCGCGCGCACGGCCCCGGCCACGGCCGCCTCCACCGCCCGCGCCTCCTGGGGGTGGCCCAGGTGCTCGGCCATGAGGGCGGCGCTCAGGATCATGCCGGCCGGGTTCACCAGGCCCTGCCCGGCGATGTCGGGGGCGCTCCCGTGGACAGGCTCGAAAAGGCCCCGCCCCGTCTCCGGGTTGAGGTTGGCCGAGGGGGCCACGCCCATGCCGCCCACGAGCTGGGCGGCGAGGTCGCTGAGGATGTCGCCGAAGAGGTTTCCGGTCACGATGACGTCGAAGCGCCCGGGCTCGCGGACCAGCTCCATGGCGGCGGCGTCCACGTAGAGGTGCCGGGCGCCCACCTCGGGGTGGCGGGCCGAGACCTCCTTCCAGGTGTCCAGCCAGAGCCCCCCGGCGTGGCGCATGGCGTTGGACTTGTCGACCATGCAGACCTCGGTGCGGGCATGGGTGAAGGCGTGCTCGACGACCCGCTCCACCCCGGCCCGGGTGTTGACGTCCTCCTGGACGGCGACCTCGGCCGCCGTGCCCTGCTTGAAGCGCCCGCCCAGGCCGGAGTAGATGCCCTCGGTGTTCTCGCGCACGATCAGGAGGTCGACCTTCCGGCGGGCCTCGTCCCGGAGCGGGCTCAGGCGCTCGTCCATGAGCCGGGCCGGGCGCAGGTTGGCGTAGAGGTCGAGGTCGAACCGGAGCCGCAGGAGGATGCCCGCGATGTAAGCGGCCTCGTCGATGCGGGGGTCGCCCACGGCCCCGAAGAGGACGGCGTCGGCGCGCGAGATCTCCGAGAAGACGTCGTCGGGGAGGATCTCGCCGGTGCGAAGGAAGCGCTCGGCGCCGATGTCGAAATGCTCCAGCCTGAGGTCCAGCCCGGCCGCCCGCAGCACCTTGAGGGCCTCGGGGACGACCTCCTTCCCGGCCCCGTCCCCGGGCACGACCGCGACGCGGTCGCGCGTCGCCGGCCGCGCCGCCGTCTCCTGCACGGGCCCAAAGTGTAAGCGGGGCCGGGGGGCGGGCGTCCCCGCCGCCCGGGAGCGGCGGCGCCGGTTCCCGGACAATGTGCTGCGTGGAGCCTGCCGGGCACGACGCCGTCATCCTTTTGGAGGGGCACATCATCGACTCCCTGGTCTTGCCCCGGGTCATGGACGCGGTCATGGACCTGGGCGGCAACTTCTCCATCGAGGAGCTCGAGGTCGGGCAGCACAAGACGGCCACCTCCCGCTGCCGCATGGCCATCACGGCCCCCGCCCCCGAGCGGCTGGAGGCGATCCTCGAGAGGTGCCGCGACCTCGGCGCCGAGGTGGTGGAGGAGGAGCCCGCCCGGCTCGCCCGGGTCAGCCAGGAAGGTGTCTTCCCGGAGGGCTTCTACTCCACCAGCAACCTCGCCACGCGCGTGCTCCTGGGCGGGCGCTGGGTGGACGTGGAGGGGCAGGAAATGGACTGCGCCATCGCCGTCGACGAGGCCGCCGGGAGGGCCTGGTGCATCCCCTTCCAGGACGCCCGCCCAGGGCTCCCGGTGGTGGTCGGGCGGGCGGGCGTGCGGCTCCTGCCCGTGGAGCGCTCGCGCCGGCACGAGTTCTTCACCTTCATGACCAGCGAGGTCTCCGCCGAGAAGCCCAAGAAGCTGGTCATCCGGGAGATCGCGAACGAGATGCGCGCGATCCGCGCCGAGGGGGGCAGGATCCTGGTCGTGTCGGGGCCCGCCGTCGTGCACACGGGCTCCGCCGGGCACCTGACCAGGCTCATCGAGGGCGGCTACGTGCAGGTCCTCTTCGCCGGCAACGCGCTCGCCGTGCACGACGTGGAGGCGGCCCTGTTCGGGACCGCGCTGGGCATCAACCTCGAGAGCGGGCTGCCCGTGGAGGCGGGCCACGCCAACCACATGCGGGCGGTGAACCGCGTGCGGGCGGCGGGCGGCATCGCGGCCATGGTCGCCGGCGGCGAGCTCCGCTCCGGCGTCATGAAGGCGGCCCTCGAGAACGGCGTCGAGGTCGTCCTGGCGGGCAGCATCCGGGACGACGGCCCCCTGCCCGAGGTCGTCACCGACGTCGTCGCCGCCCAGCGGGCGATGCGGGCCGCCCTGCCCGGCGTCCGCCTCGCCCTCATGGTCTCGACCATGCTCCACTCCATCGCCACCGGCAACCTGCTCCCCGCCTCCGTGCGCACCGTCTGCGTGGACATGAACCCGGCCGTGGTGACCAAGCTGGCCGACCGCGGCACCTGGCAGAGCGTGGGCCTGGTCACCGACGTGGAGTCGTTCCTGAGGGAGCTGGCCTCCGACCTGGAGGACTGAACCGGGCCGGCGGCTGTGGCCAGCCACCACGCTCAGGCTCTTTGTTTGGGCCTGACCGACTAGTCCCGGGGCCGGCCCGGCACGTACGGTGCGCCCGTGCCCCCAACTCGCATCGCCGCGCGGGCAGCCTGGGAGGGCTCGCTCCCCCAGGTGCGGGCCGCCTGCGGGATGGGATTCGCGGCCCGGCCCGGGAGCCCCCCCTCGCGGGAGATCGTCGAGGTCGGGCTGGAGGCGCTCCGGCGCCTCGGTCACCGGGGCGGCATGGACGCCGACGGCGAGACCGGGGACGGGGCGGGCGTCCTCATCCAGATCCCCCGCCGCCTCTTCGGGCCGGAGACGGCGGTGGCCGTCCTCTTCGAGTGGGACCCGGCCGCGCGCGAGCTCTTCGAGAGGACCTTCGCCGAGGCCGGGGTGCCGGTCCGTACGTGGCGGCGGCCACCGGTGCGGCCCGAGGCCCTGGGCCCGCGCGCGCGGGCCTCCATGCCGGGCCTCTGGCAGGCCCTCATAGAGCGTCCGGGCCTCTCCGACGGGGACTGGGAGGGCCGACTCCTGCGGGCCCGCAAGAGGCTGGAGCGCGAGGCGGCGGCGGCCGGGGTCCGGCTCTACGTGGCCTCCGCCTCCTGCCGCACCATCGTCTACAAGGCCATGACCACGGGCCCCCGCCTGGCCGCCTTCTACCCGGACCTGGCCGACCCCGCCTGCGAGAGCGCCGTGGCCGTCTTCCACCAGCGCTACGCCACCAACACCATGCCCGACTGGCGCCTGGCCCAGCCCTTCCGGGCCCTGGCCCACAACGGGGAGATCAACAGCATCTCCGGCAACCGCGACTGGATGCGGGCGAGGGAGGCCGGCCTCGAGCCCGACCTGCGGCCGGTGACCTGGCCCGAGGGCTCCGACTCGGCCAGCCTGGACGAGGCCCTGGAGCTGCTGGTGGGGTGCGGGTACGGCCCCGCCGAGGCCCTCATGGCGCTCGTCCCCGACGCCTGGGAGGGGCGCGGCGACCTGGCCCCCGCCGTGCGCGACTTCTACCGCTACCAGTCCAGCCGCTTCGAGCCCTGGGACGGTCCCGCCGCCCTCGCCTTCACGGACGGCCTGGTAGCGGGGGCGGCCCTCGACCGCAACGGGTTGCGCCCCATCCGCTACCTGGTCACCCGGGACGCCCTGGTGGTGGCGGCCTCGGAGGCGGGCGTGGTCAGCCTCGACCCCGGCGAGGTCGTGGAGCGGGGCCGGCTCGGGCCTGGCCAGATCCTGCTCGCGGACCTGCGCGACGGACGCCTCCTGCACGACGGCGAAGCCAAGCGGTGGGTGGCGGGCCGCCACGACTACGGTGCCCTCGCGGCCCGGCTCACGGCCCCCGTCGAGCGCCGGCACCGAGCCCTCGAGACGGGGGGGCTGGTCGCCCTCCAGAGGCTTCACGGCTGGGGCACGGAGGACGTCCGCATCGTCGTCAGGGCCATGGTCGAATCGGGCGCCGAGCCCGTCTACTCGATGGGCGACGACACCCCCCTGGCCCCCCTCGGCACCACCCCCCGGCGCCTCTACGGCCACCTCCGGCAGAGATTCGCCCAGGTCACCAACCCGCCCATCGACCCCATCCGGGAGCGCGCCGTGATGTCCCTCAGGACCCTTCTCGGGCCCCGCCCGGCGAGGCTGGGGCCGCCCGGCGCCGCCGCCCAGGAGCCCTCGGGGGCGCCACTCGCG
>JBOHUY010000117.1:0-2550 GCA_050735015.1 Candidatus Dormibacterales bacterium
CGCCAGCCCTGCTTGCCCGCCTCTTCGGTGGGCACCCCAGTGCCGGGCGGGGTCCAGCGGTGGCGCCAGTCGAGAGGCTCTGACAGCAGGGCGTCCAGGTCCACGCCCACCATGGTGGGCGCCCGCCGGACCTGGGGCACGTCGGCGGCTACCCTGAGATGGGGCGGACGCCCCGCCGGAGGCTTCTGATGCGATTCGAGAAGGTGTTCGTGCCGTACGGGGTCTACTGGTCCACGCCCTTCGTGAGGTGGCAGGGGAGCTTCGCCGGTCTCCACCCCCTCGAGTTCGGAGCCTCGGTGGCGGCGAGGGCGATGGGCGAGCGCGGCCTCGAGGCGGAGCGGCTGGACGCCCTCCACCTCGGCAACACGGTGCCCTCTCGGTCCGCCTTCTACGGGGCGCCCTGGGTCGCGGGCATGCTGGGGGCGGAAGGCCTCACGGGTCCGACCGTCAACCAGGCCTGCGCCACCTCGGCCCGCCTCCTGGCGGGGGCGGGCGGGGAGGTGGAGGCGGGCGCGGGCCCCGTGCTGGCGCTGGCCGCCGACAGGACCAGCAACGGCCCCCACCTCTACTACCCCAACCCCGCCGGGGCGGGCGGCCGGGGCGAGAGCGAGGATTGGGTCTGGGACAACTTCGAGCACGACCCGCACGCCCGCAACGCCATGGTCGACACCGCGGAGAACGTGGCTCTGGCGGCGGGCATATCGCGGGCGGAGCAGGAAGAGGTCGTGCTGCTGAGGCACCTCCAGTACCAGGACGCGCTCGCGGACGGGCGCCGGTTCCAGCGCCGCTACATGGTCTCGCCGATCGAGGTCAGGGACGGCTCCGGCCGGCGCGTGGTCGCCACCGTGGAGTCCGACGAGGGGGTGCACCCCACCAGCGCCGAGGGGCTGGCCTCCTTGAAGCCCGTCCGGCCCGGGGGCACCGTCACCTTCGGCACCCAGACCCATCCCGCGGACGGGAGCGCGGGCATGGTCGTCGCCTCCCGGGCGGAGGCGCGCGCTCTGGCCCGAGAAGACGTCCCCGTCCGCCTCCTCTCCTTCGGGCAGGCGCGGGCGCGGCGCGGCCACATGGCGGAGGCGGTCGTCCCGGCCGCGCGGCAGGCTCTCGCCGACGCGGGCGCCGGCATCGGAGACATGGCCGCGGTCAAGACCCACAACCCCTTCGCGGTCAACGACGTCTACCTGGCCCGGGAGATGGACCTCGCCCTCGACTCCTTCAACCGCTACGGCTCCTCCCTCGTCTTCGGCCATCCCCAGGGCCCGACCGGGCTGCGCCTGGTCATGGAGCTGATCGAGGAGCTGGCCCTGCTCGGAGGCGGCCTCGGGCTCTTCACGGGGTGCGCGGCGGGGGACACCGCCGCGGCCCTTGTGGTCAGGGTCGGGTGAGGGCGGGCCCCGGCGGGCCGCCCATCAGCCTGCGCGCCGCCCTGGTCACGGCGCCCCTGCTCACGGGTTTGGCCAGCCAGGCGTCCGCGCCCGCCGCCCGGGCCACCTCCGCGATGCGCTGGTGGCCCGAAACCACCAGTACGGGCAGCTCGCTGGTGGCGGGGTCCGCCTTGATGCGGCGGCAGAGCCCGGCGCCGTCCAGGCCCGGCATCTGGAGGTCTGTGATGACCAGGTCGGGCCGCTCGGCCGCCATGCGGCGCAGAGCCTCGCGGCCGTCTCGGGCCGTCGCCACCCGGTAGCCGAGCCCGGCCAGGTGGGCCGCCAGCACCGCCAGCGGGCCCTCCTCGTCGTCCACGCAGAGGATGCGCTCGCCCTCCGCCCGAGGGCCCCCCTCTCCAGGATGGCCGGGCGGCTGCCCCTACGACCCGATCCCGCTGTAAACAAATGGAAAGTCAAGAAGGGGCTGTGGCTTCCTCCTGGCGATATGCTCGGGCGCGTTATGCCTTCAGATGTGACCGGCGTGTACGCGGTCGTCCGCGGCATGGTGCAGGGGGTCGGCTTTCGCTACTGGGTCCAGCGTGAGGCCCGGATGGCGGGGCTGGGGGGATGGGTGCGCAACCGCGAGGACGGCTCGGTGGAATGCCGGCTGCTGGGCCCCCGGGCGGCCGTAGAGGCGGTCCTCGAGAGGCTGGGCAAGGGCCCGGCGGGTTCGGATGTGTCCGCTGTCGAGGTGGAGTGGGGGCCGCCTGACGACCTCGGGGGCCCGGACTTCGAGATCCTGCTCTGAGCCGGCCGAGCCCCTCGCCCACGGGTTGCGCGGCGGTCGCCTCCGAGGCGGCCCCGGCGGGGGCGAGGGCAGTGGGCCGGTTGGCCGTGCAATCTGTGGCCCCTGGTCAGCCCGGTCGGGTGGAATCCTGGACAGAATGGCGCTTGATTTTTCTCCGTCGGGACTGTAAAAGCAGGCTCAATGGTTGTGGTCGAAACCTCCGCCTACCGCAAGCTCTCCGCGCGCATGTTCGACGAGGCGGCCAGGCGCTCAGGCCTCAGCGGTTCCGAGCTCACCCGGCGCCTGCGGGACGAGCTCAGGCGCGACTCCTTGAGCCGCCAGACCCTGCTCGCCTGGCGGCGAGGGGACCAGCCGGTGCCGCTGGGCGCGTTCCTGGCC
>JBOHUY010000118.1:0-4376 GCA_050735015.1 Candidatus Dormibacterales bacterium
GGCCCTGCCTCCTCGTCAGCCGGGGCGCCGCGCCAGGCGGGGCGGAAGGCGGCCGCGATCGCCGCGGCGGCCATGAGCGGGCCCCCCAGCATGAGCGCCGCCCAGGTGCCCGAGGCCGCCGGCACCGACTCGGGGGCGAGGTCCAAGAGCCCCGAGGGACCCCCCATCACGGCCCCCGCCGCGGGCACCGCGAGGCCGGACTCCAGAAGGCCCAGCCCCGCCCCCGCGGCCAGGGCCACCGCGCAGAGCCCGGCCCCCCACCGGGATCCCCCTCCCGGTCCCGGCGGGAGCCGCAGGGCACGGGCGGACGCGGCCAGGAGCAGCGCCCACCCGGCCACCGCCGCGATGGCGAAGAAGGCGGTCACGCCGCGGGCCTCGAATCCGCCCTGGAGGGCCACCAGGCGGGCGCCGAAGGTGAGGCCGGGGGGCGCGCCCGCCGCCAGGAGCAGGGCGGGGACGAACCAGGTCACCCCCCGGCGGGGGCTGAGGGCGGCGGCGGCCGCGGCGAGGGCGGCCACCATGGCGGCGGCGACGCCGGCGGTCAGCCCCAGGGGGGTGCCCAGGCCCAGCCCGAAGAGGGCGAAGCCTCCCCCCGCCACCGCCGCCTCGGCCGTGAATGCGGCCCGGTCGGGCGCGGCCTGGGCCCGGATCGACGCCGCCAGGACGGTGCCGGCGCCGACGGCGGAGATGACCAGGTTGAGCCAGGGGCTCGGGTAGTGGCCGCCCCCGGCCGCGTACGTACGGGCCAGAACGTAGAGCCCGAGGGGCAGCAGAAGAGCGGCCGGGATGGCCCCCTCGTCGCCCGCCGCCAGGGCGTCCACCAGCCAGGTCCGCCAGGGCAGTGTCCCGGCCGTGACCAGGGCTCCGGCGGCGATGAGCCCGAAGGTGGGCCCCGCGAGCGCGCTGACCGGGATGGCGGCGTACTCGTCGGTGCCGGCCCCGACCAGGAGCAGGATCCCCGCCCAGGCGAGTGCGAGGCTGGCCCCCAGCGCCCCGCTCCAGCGGCCCGTCGCCCGCCCCTCCAGGCGGAGGACGAGCAGGGCCAAGGTGGCGGCGGCGCCCAGCCCCGAGGCGGTCAGGAGAAGGCCCCTCGCCTCCACGGCGAGGAGGGCCGCGCAAGCCGCCGCCGCGCACAGCCCGGCCTCCCCGCCCCCCAGCGGCCGGACGGTCAGGATGAGGGCGACGGGGGCCAGGACCGCGATCTGGAATGCGAGCGTGAGGGGGTCGAGGCGCAGGCCCAGGGCGGCCCCCGAGCCGACGGGGCCGAGGGCGATCTCGGTCACGGCATGCGCGGAGTCCCACCCCAGGAGGGTGACGGCGAGCGCCCCCCAGGCCCCCGCCGCGGCGGGCGTGCGGCCGGCGTCGAGGCGCGCCGCCGCCAGCCCCCAGCTGATGAGGGCGGCCCCGGCCAGGACGGCCGGCGCCGCCAGCAGGTAGGCCATCGCCCGGCTAGTGTCCCGTACCGGGCCTCGGCGTCGCCGGGCCCGCGACGGCGGCCAGAGGGCGGGCGGCCCCCGTCAGGCCCGGCCCAGACGCCGCAGGGCCTCGTGCAGCTCCGCCGCCTTGGCCCTTTCGCGCTCCACCACCGCCTCCGGGGCCTTGCCCGTGAAGTCGGGGTTGGCCAGCTTGGCCTGCGCGCGCGCGAGCTCGGAGTGGAGGCGTCCGGCCTCCGCCGCCTGCCGGCCCCCCGTCTCGGGCGTGGCGGGGAACTCCACCGTCGCGCTCATCCGAGCCAGGACGATCCCGTCCGCCGCGGGCTCGGCGGCGACCTCCACCGCCGCCATCGGCTCGAGCACGGCCCGCTGGTCCTCGCCCAGGTTGCGGACGACCAGGCGTCCGCCCCGGGGGGGCGCCCCCACCGAGCGGCGGGCGCTTCGGATCTCCTCCACCACCGCCACCAGCCCCTCCATCTCCGCCTCGGCGCGGCGGTCGAGGAAACGCTCGTCCGGTTCTGGCCAGGATTCGCGCACGAGGTGGTCGCGGGGCCCGGGCAGGCGGTGCCAGAGCTCCTCGCTCACGAACGGCATGAAAGGGTGGAGGAGACGCAGGACGACGTCGAGCGTGTGCAGCGCGACGGCCCGGGCGGCGGGGTCGCCGTCCCGCAGCCTCGGCTTGGCCGCCTCCAGGTACCAGTCGCAGAGCTCGTGCCACGTGAACTCGTAGGCGGCGTCGATGGCCGACTGGAATGCGAAGCCCTCGATGCCGGCCGTGGTGGCGGCCACGGCCGCCTCCAGCCGCGAGAGTATCCAGCGGTCGGCGAGGGAGAGGTCGGCGTCGGCCGAGGGCCTCGCCACCGGCTCTGCGCCGAGGCTGGAGAGCACCAGCCTGGTCGCGTTCCAGAGCTTGTTGGCGAAGCGGCGGAAGCCCTCGATGCGGGTCTCGTCGAAGCGCACGTCCTGGCTCGACATGGCCACCTGCGCGCTCCAGGCCCGGAGGGCGTCGGCGCCGTAGCGATCGATGATGTCGCGGGGGTCGACGCCGGTCCCAAGCGACTTGCTCATGCGGCGCCCGTCGGGGGCCTGGACGGTGCAGTGGATGGCGACGTCGGCGAAGGGGACCTCGCCCATGAACTCGAGGCCGGTCATGATCATGCGGCTCACCCAGAGGTTGATGATGTCGCGCGCCGTCGAGTTGAGGTCGGTCGGGTAGAAGGAGCCCAGGGCGGCGGTCTTCTCCGGCCAGCCCAGCGTCGCGAAGGGCCAGAGCGCGGAGCTGAACCAGGTGTCAAGAACGTCCGGGTCCTGCTCCAAAGGCCCGGCCCCGCACTCGCGGCAGCGGTCCGGGTCCACGGCCGCGAAGGTGTGGCCGTTGGGGCAGGTGAAGACGGGGATGCGGTGGCCGAGCCAGAGCTGGCGGCTGACGCACCAGTCCTTGAGCCCGCGCAGCCAGTCCAGGTAGGTCCGCTCGTAGCGCTCCGGGTGCCAGCGGATCTCGCCCCTGCGGCTCGCCTCGAGCGCCCGCCGGGAGAGCTCGCCCATGTCCAGCCACCACTGCTCGGAGACGAGCGGCTCGACCACGGACTCGCAGCGGTCGCAGTGGCCGACCTCGTGCCGGTAGGGCTCGCTGCGGACCAGAAAGCCCCCCTTCTCCAGGTCGGAGGCGACGAGCTCGCGCGCGGCGGCGGTCGTGAGGCCGTGGTAGCGGGGCAGGGCGGGGACGTCCATGGTGCCGTCGGGGGCGATGGCGCTGATCACCTCCAGGCCATGCCGGCGGCCGATCTCGTGGTCGAGCGCGTCGTGCCCGGGCGTGACCTTGAGGGCGCCCGTCCCGAAGCCCTGTTCGACCGCCTCGTCGGCGACCACGGGCAGGCGCCGGCCGACCAGGGGCAGGACCGCCTCCCGGCCGGGCAGGGAGAGGTAGCGGGGGTCCTCCGGGTGCACGGCGACGCCGGTGTCGGCCAGCATGGTCTCGGGCCGCACGGTCGCGATGGTGACCTCGCCCCCGCCCAGGAGCTCGTAGCGGACGAAGTAGAGGCGGTCCTCCTGCTCCTCCCACTTCACCTCCAAGTCGGAGATGGCGGACAGGCAGCGCGGGCACCAGTTGACGATGCGGGGACCCCGGTAGAGCCAGCCCTTCTCCCAGAGGTGGACGAAGGCGGTCTGCACGGCGCGCACGTAGCCCTCGTCCATGGTGAAACGGAGCCGGGTCCAATCCAGAGAGGCGCCCAGCTCCCGGAACTGGGCGATGATGGTCCCCCCCACCTCCTCGTACCAGGCCTTGACGAGCCTGTCGAAGGCCTCCCTCCCGATCTCCTCTTTGCTGGTGCCGTCGCGGGCCAGCTGCTTTTCGATCACGTTCTGGGTGGCGATGGCGGCGTGGTCGTACCCGGGCAGCCAGAGGACCTCGTAGCCGGTCATGCGCCGGTACCTGGCCCAGAGGTCCTGGAGGGTCCCGTTGAGGGCGTGGCCCATGTGCAGTTCGCCGGTCACGTTGGGGGGCGGCACGGCGATGGAGTAGCGGGGCTTGCGCGAGGCCGGGTCGGCCACGAAGAGGGCGGCCGCCTCCCACCGCGCGTACCAGCTCGGCTCGATCTCCTTGGGCTCGTAGGCCCGGGGCATGGGGGTGGCGGAATCGCTCATGGTCTGCCTCAATGGTGGGCGCCGGTGGGCGTGCGCCCAGGCCGGAGGGGAGGTGTCGTGGGGGCCGGCGGCGCTCCTAAGAGCGCCCCGGCACGCGTACGGCCACGGGGGCGTCCAGGCGGCGGCGCACGATCGTCATTCTAGTGTCCGCCTAGTGTCCGCGCCACCGTCCGCGGGCCGGCCCCGAGGCGGGCCGCGCCTAGGCGGACTCGCCGGCGATGAGGCGGGGCTCGTCGTCCCCGTCGCCGTACTCGAACTCCGGCTCCTGGGCCTCCAGGATCGACCGCTCGCTGATGA
>JBOHUY010000119.1:0-1997 GCA_050735015.1 Candidatus Dormibacterales bacterium
GCGCGACGTCGAGGAGTGCCGGCGGGCGGGCGTGCGGCTCGGCATCGACTTCCAGATGCGCCACGCGGCCTGGGCCAGCAAGGTGCGGGACCTGATCGGCGCGGGCGCCCTCGGGCGGCCGGTGGTGGTGCAGGCGGAGCAGGCCTCCGGCCGCGTCGGCTTCGGCGGCTGGCGGACCGACAAGGACCTGGCCGGGCTGGGCTCGGTGTACAACATCGGGGTCCACCTCTACGACCTCCTCCGCTTCCTGCTCGGCTCGGAGGTGCAGGAGGTCTCGGCCATGCTGGATACGGGCCGCGAGGCCGAGCTCGAGAAGCTGGCCATGACGCTGCTTAGGTTCGAGAATGGGACCCTCGCCTACGTCAACGCCAACCAGGCCGTCGTCAACCCCCAGCACGACGTCGAGGTCTACGGGGACAAGGGCCGCGTCCGGGCCGTCAGCCTCAGCCGCCACCAGCAGGAGGGCGAACTGCGGGTGCTCTCGGACGGCCACGAGGAGGTTACCCCGGAGGCCACCCAGGACGTCTTCCAAAGGGTGGTGGCCGACTTCTGCGAGGCGGTCACCGCGGGCCGGGAGCCCCTCGCCAACGGCGTCGACGGCCTGCGCTCGGTGGAGATCACGGAAGCCATCGCGCGCTCGGCGCGGGAGGGCCGTGTGGTGGGCGTCGAGAGGGCCGAGGTGGGCTGAAGGCCGGCCTCAGATCGTCAGGCGCTCGTCGAAGGCGGCCCGCGTGAGGGCGCGCCCGCCCGAGGCGGTGACCAAGATGGTGTCCTCCAGGCGCACGCCGGCCCCGCCGCGCACGCCCGGCACCCAGATCAGGGGCTCGACAGCGAAGACCATGCCCTCTTCCAGCGTCACCGTCTCGGAGCCGGGCAGGTCCTCCCCGATGTACGGGGGTTCGTTGGCGCCCATGCCCACCCCGTGCCCGATGAAAAGGCTGATGAAGTTGCCGGCCAGGCCGTGGCGCGCGGCCACCTCGTGCACGGCCCGGGCCACGTCGTCGTTGGTGTTGCCGACGGCGAGGGCGCCGGTGGCCGCCTCCAGGCAGCCCCTCACGGCGGTGTAGACCTCCTGCTGACGCCGGGCCGGGCGCCCGCAGACGACGGTGCGACCGAGGTCGCCGAAGTAGCCCGACCACATGGCGCCGATGTCGATGAAGACGAGGTCCCCCTCCCGGATGATCTTGTCCGACGGGATGCGGTTGGGGGGCGCCATGTGCTCGCCCGAGGCCACGAAGGGGGTGATCACGTGCGCCATCTCGCCCCCCAGCCGGTAGAGCTCGCGCATGGCCTCGGCGACCACGTCTGTCTCCCTCACGCCCGGCCTGATGGTCGCCTCGGCGACCTGGTTGACGGCCTCCGCGATGGCGCAGGCCTCCTCCATCATCGCGATCTCGGCCTCGCTCTTGATGCGCCGGGCCGACTGCATGGGAGCATCCCCGTCCGCCAGCTCCAGGTCGGGGGCGAGCTCTCGCAGGGCCTCCACGAGCGCGTACCCGGACTCGTCGAGGCCGAGCCTCGCCTTGCCCAGCCCGCGGCGGCGGAGAAGGGGCAGGAGCGTGGTCGTGACCGCCCCCCGGACCAGCCCCCGCGCCTCCATGATGGGGACCGGGTGGACCTCCTCGATCCAGGGCATGACGATGCCCACCCTCTGGAGCTCGCCCCCCGAGCAGAGGAGGACGGGCTCGCCCTCGGCGGGCAGAAGGCAGCCGTTGAGGACCGTGCTCTTGCCGGCGATGAGCTGGGCCCGAAGGCCGGTCAGGTAGCGGACGTTCTCGTCCTTCCAGACCAAGAGCGCGTCCAGGCCGGCGGCGCGCATGGCGGCGCGGGCCCGCTCCACCCGGGCCCGACGAAGGCCGGCCAGGTCGGGACGGTCCTCGTAGTCGACGCGGAACTGGCCGTGCGCGAAAAGGCCGAGATCCTTGCGCGCGGGGGCGGCGCGGGAAAGAGCCCTGGGACCGTTCCCGCCGGGGGCGCTCAGGGGCTCCCCCGGGGCC
>JBOHUY010000120.1:0-1677 GCA_050735015.1 Candidatus Dormibacterales bacterium
GTCCCAAGTGGCGTAAGCCTTCCCCCGCGAGATCGGGCCTCCGATCGGGAGCTTCGCCAAACGGTCGAATCCGGCCAGAGTTCGATCGGGGGGCACCTCGCGGCCACGGAGCCACCCCACCTCTTGAGCGCAGATATCAGAGCCTTCTTCCGCGCGTTGCGTCAGAGGCCGCACCGGGCGTCCATCCCTGCGAGTGCTGCCGGCAACCATCAGTTGGAGAGGAGCCAGGTGCCGCCGGAATCGTCGCTGCGGACGACGGTCTGGAGCCTTCCGGTGTGCGTCCAAGCGTGGGGGGGCGCCTCTTGGAAAGACGTCCTCCACATCCTCCCGAAGCATCATGTGAGCAATCCGAAGGGCCGGGTCTGGCCACGGTGCAGGAGGGGGTATCGAAGGCCGCACGATGACCGGAGATCGCCCGGCGAGGTGATTCACAACGACAGCCCATCCATGGGGCCTCCTCCACATGACGCGCAGACCCCTTCATCAAAGAGCCCGGAGAGGGCGTGGCCAGGCCGACGCGCGTTGTGGGCGTCCAAGGCCTGTACCGCCGGCGCCGGGTGCGACCACCCTGGCCAGACAGGAGACCGGGAGGCGCCCAAGGTGCGGGGGGGGCCGACCAAGCTTGGGTACAATTACGGCCACGATGAGGCTGGCCCTCGTCGCGGGTCCGGGCGGCCCGCCGCGAGGTGCCGTCCCGCGCAGGTGGAGCTCTCCCCCCGCACCGCTCCACCCGGGCCTGCGGAGAAGGTGGAGGACTGATGAACAAGCGCAAGAAGGTGGCCCTCGCCAAGCGTCGGGCCCGCAAGCTGAAGCTCAAGGAGCGGGCGCGGGCCGCCCGCTGACCGGCCGCGCGGCGGTGTAGCTCAGTGGTAGAGCACGCGGCTCATAACCGCGGCGTCGCTGGTTCGATCCCAGCCACCGCCACACCCGCCGCGCACGGAACTCTGCCCACCCCCCGGACGCGCCCCTCGCCCCTGGCGGCCGCCGTCGCCCGCTCCGGCCTGGTGCCGGACGGCGAGCGCGTCCTGGCCGCCGTCTCCGGGGGACCGGACTCGACCGCTCTCCTGCTGGCCCTGGTCGAGCTGGGGCGAGACGTGGTCGCCGCCCACTTCGATCACGATCTGCGCGAGGGGTCGCGGGAGGACGCGGCGTGGGTGGCCGCCCTCTGCGAGGATCTGGGCGTCCCCCTCATCGCGGGCGTCCGCTCCCGGGCTCTCCCGCGCGGCTCGCCGCAGGCGGCCGCGAGGGAGCTGAGGGGCGAGTTCTTAGATCAGGCCCGGAGCACCGCGGGGGCCCGCCGGGTGGCGCTCGCCCACACCGCCGGCGACGTCGTGGAGGGCGTCCTCCTGCACCTCCCGCGGGGTTCGGGGCTGGCGGGGCTGCGGGGGATGCCCGCGCGGCGCGGACACCTGGTGCGCCCCATGCTCTCGATCTGGCGCGAGGAGGTGGACGCCCACCTCGGCGCGCGCGGGATCGCGGCCCGCTCCGACCCTTCCAACTCCGATCCGAGATTCGCGCGCGTGCGCGTGCGTCTGCAGCTCCTGCCCGCCCTGGAGGCCTCCCGCCCCGGGCTCTCGGCGCGTCTGCACGCCGTGGCCGAGCGCGCGGCCGGCTGGCAGGCGCAGGCGGAGGCGGCGGCGGCCCGGCTCTGCCCCCTGGGCGAAGCCGCCACCCGCG
>JBOHUY010000121.1:0-7904 GCA_050735015.1 Candidatus Dormibacterales bacterium
CGGTTCGACGTCGAGCGCGCGCTCGACGTGCCCGTCGTGGAGGTCAACATCTTCGTCCAGGGGGTGCACGAGGACGTCAACGCAGGGTAGGACCCCCGTCCACACCGTCGACGGCCAGAGGTTCAAGACCGCTCTGCTCGGCAGCCTCGGCTGGCTGTCGGCGAATCAGGAGGAGGTCAACCGCCTCAACGTCTTCCCCGTCCCCGACGGCGATACCGGCACCAACATGCTCCTCACGCTGCAATCCGCGGTCGACGACATCCGGGAGTCGGAGGCGAGGGAGATCGGGAAGATCGCCGCGCTGGCCGCGCATGGGAGCCTGATGGGCGCCCGCGGCAACTCCGGAGTCATCCTCTCCCAGATCTTCCGGGGCTTCGCCAAGCAGGTCCAGGGGCAGGCGGAGCTGAGCCCGTCCGACCTCGCCGCCGCCTTCGAGGAGGCCGCCAACGCCGCCTACCGGGCCGTCATCAAGCCCACCGAAGGCACCATCTTGACCGTGGCCCGGGAGGCGGGCCGGGCCGCGTCGGCCGCCTCGGCTCGTTCCGACGCCAGCGTGTGGTCTGTCATGGAGGCGGCCGCGGGGGCCGCCAAGGCGGCCGTCGAGAAGACCCCCTCGCAGCTGCCCATACTGCGCGACGCGGGGGTCGTGGACGCCGGCGGCTTCGGCCTGCAGCTGATGCTGGAGGGCTTCCTGCGCAGCTTCGAGGATTCGCCCACGCCCACGGTCGCCGTCCCGGCCGGCAACGGCCGCGGGACGCCCGCCGCGCAGAGGTCCCTGGCGCTCCCGGAGGAGGGCTGGGGCTACTGCACCGAGTTCGTCCTGGAGGGGACCGACCTCGACGTGGAGGGGATCCGCTCCCGCATCGCCGCCATGGGCGACTCCGTGCTCGTGGTCGGCGAGCCCCAGTTGGTCAAGGTCCACGTGCACACGCAGGAGCCCGCCCGCGTGATCGGCCTCGCCTCGGGGCTGGGCAGCATCACCAAGCTCAAGGTCGACGACATGTCCCAGCAGCATCGCCTGATCCTCGAGGAGTCGAGCCACGACGTCTCGGCGCCGCCGGCGCACACTCCGCCGCCAGAGCCGGCCCCCCGGCCGACCGGGGTGGGGCTGGTGGCGGTGGTCGCCGGGCAGGGCTTGGTCGACATCTTCCGCGGCCTCGGCGTGGACGTCATCGTGGAGGGCGGGCAGTCGATGAACCCCAGCACGCAGGACATGCTGACCGCGGTCGAGGAGCTGCCCTCGGGGGGAGTCCTGCTCCTTCCGAACAACAAGAACGTCCTGCCCGCGGCGGCGGAGGTCGTGAAGCTGACCCGCAAGAAAGTCCACGTCGTCAAGACCCGTTCTGTACCGGAGGGCATCGCGGCCGCCGTGACGTTCAGCCCGGACCGGGACCTCGAGGAGAACGCCCGCGCCATGGAGCAGGCCATCGGGCATGTCCACACGATCGAGGTGACGCGGGCGGTCAGGGACACCAGGGCGGACGGGGTCACGGTCAAGAAGGGCGACGTCATCGCCCTCGTCGACAGCCAGCTCAAGTGCGCCGGGCACGACTACGCGCAGGTGGTGTCCGACGCCCTCGCCGGCGCGGGGGCCGACCGATACGAGCTCGTCACCGTGTACACCGGGCGGGAGGCGACCGACGCCGAGGCCCGGCGGCTGGCGGCTGATCTCAACGCCCGCTTCCCCGACCTGGAGGTCGAGCTCCAGTCCGGCGGCCAGCGCCACTACCCGTTCATCCTCTCGCTCGAGTAACCCCCGCCGAGGCTCCGCGGGCTCTTAGTCGGCGGTCGCCCGCCTTGTCGTGGAGGAGACCAGGAAGCCGGTCCGGCCGATCTCGTCGCCGTCCATGTGGACAGTGAAGTCGTAGCGGCCGGCGTGCGCCAGCTGGAGCGCGTTGAAGTTCAGCACGAGGAGCACCGGCACGGCGTCCGCGCCGTCCACGGGAGAGGCCACCTCGAACTCGGAGCGCACGGCGCCGCCCAGGCAGTCGTGGCCCTGGGGGTCGAGCAGCCTCACCTCCAGTCGCCGGCGCTCGGTCTGTCGGGGGGCGGGCAGGCTGAGGGTGATCGCCAGGGAGAGGTGGGGGTGCACCGCCGGCAGCTGGGGCGCGGTCAGACGGTCCCAGCACCCGCCCGTGACGTAGAGCTTGCCTCCCACCGCCTCCGCGTGGTCGGCCACGAACATGGCGGTGAGGCGAGCCGGACCTGGCATCGAGGCCAGCTTACCGGCGAGGGGCGCGGCCGGGGTCTTCCCCACCCCGCCCCGGAAGGTGATAGTGTCACTATCAAGTTGGTCAGACGGCCGGGCCCGGAGCGAGGGCCCCGCCTCCCCACGCAAGGGCGGGGGGCGCGCGGCCGTCGGCCGCCCGGGGCCTTTTGGGCAGCCCCCGCCCTCCGGCCCATGCCGCCGGGAGCGAAGAAGGGGGTCGACGGCGCCGCCGGCGGTCCACGATCCTAGTGCCGTGCCCGCCCTCCCCCTGACGCTCGACTCGCCCGCCACCGATCTGCCCCGCGCCACCGCGCAGGACGGCCGCCGCCTGGCCCGCCTCGGGGTCCACACGGTGCGTGATCTCCTGCTGGCGCTGCCCTTCGGACTGGAGGCCTACGGTCCGCCCAGTCCCGTCGCCGCCCTGGCGCCGGGGGCGCAGGCGACGGTCGCGGGCACCGTCGCCTCGATCGGAGCCAAGCGCACCCCCCGGCGCGGCATGCGGTTGACCGAGGCCGACCTGCGTGACGAGACCGGCACTTTGAAGCTGGTCTGGTTCAACCAGCCCTTCGTCGCGACCCAGATCCACAGGGGGGACCGCATCGCGGTGGCCGGCACCGTCAGGTCCTCGCGCTGGGGACCGGGCCTCGAGATGACCAACCCCCACGTGGAGCGTCTGGCAGGCGAAGACGGCCCGCGCAGGGTGGGGGGCCTGATGCCGAAGTACCACCTGACGCAGGGCCTCACCTCGCGCCGGGTGGCCGCGCTCGTGGAATTGGCGCTGCCCCTCAGGTCGGGCCTCGTCGACACCGTGCCGCCACCCACGGCCGCCCGGCACGGGCTCATGGCGCTGGCGGATGCCGTCCGGGCCGCACACGCGCCCGCCGACGAGCGCGAGTGGCGCGGCGCCAGGCACCGGATGGCGTTCGCGGAGCTCCTCGAGCTGCAGGTCGCCTTCCTGCTCGGCAGAGAGCGCCTGGCGGCCGAGAAAGCGTCGCCCATCCCGTACCTGCAGAACGTCATCGAGTCCTTCAAAGCGGGGGTCGGGTTCGAACTGACCACGGCCCAGCGCCGGGCCGCCTGGGAGGTCTTCAAGGACATGCGTTCTGAAACGCCCATGAACCGCCTCCTGGACGGCGACGTCGGCTCCGGGAAGACGGCCGTGGCGGCCGCCGCCGTGGCCATGGCGCACGCGGCGGGGCTGCAGGCGGTCGTCATGGCGCCCACGGAGATACTGGCCAGGCAGCACCTGTCCAAGTTCCGCGCCTACCTCGAAGGCGCCTTCGCGGGCCTCACCGTGGAGCTCCTCGTGAGCGGCCTCCCCGCCGCCGAGAGTAGGCGCGTCAGGACCGCTGCCGCTTCAGGGCACGTGTCGCTCCTGGTCGGCACGCACGCGCTCATCGAGGATGAGGTCACGCTCCCCCTGCTCGGCCTCGCCGTGGTCGACGAGCAGCATCGCTTCGGGACGCGGCAGCGCGAGCTTCTGCGCGCCAAGGGCGGCCGGCCGCACTTCCTGGCCATGACGGCGACGCCCATCCCCCGCACCCTCGCGCTCGCGCTCTACGGGGAGATGGCGATCTCGGTGCTGGATGAGATGCCACCCGGCCGGCGACCCGTGGAGACCCACGTGTGCGGGCCCGACGCCCGCGAAGCCGCGTACGACCTCGTGCGGCGGGAGGTCGCCGCCGGGCGCCAGGCTTTCATCATCTGTCCCCTGGTGGAGGAGTCGGAGACGGGCGAGGCCAGGGCGGCGACCGCCGAGTTCGAGCGCCTCCGGCGCGACGTGTTTCCCGGGCTCCGGGTGGAGCTGGTCCACGGCCGCATGAAGGGCAAGGACGCCGCCATGAAGCGCTTCGCGACCGGGGAGGGCCAGGTCCTGGTGGCGACCGCGGTCGTCGAGGTCGGAGTGGACGTCCCCAACGCGACGGTGATGCTGATCGAGGGGGCCGAGAGGTTCGGCCTCGCTCAGCTGCACCAGTTCCGGGGCCGGGTGGGGAGGGGGGCGTGGGACAGCCAATGCCTGCTCCTCAGCGACGACCCCAGCCCGCGCGCGCTGGAGCGGCTGCAGCTCCTCGCCTCCACCCGCGACGGCTTCAAGCTCGCCGAGGAGGACATGCGCCTTCGGGGCGCGGGCGAGCTGATGGGCCCTCGCCAGCACGGCATGACCGACCTCGCCATGCACGCGCTCCAGCATCCGGAGCTCCTGAGCGAGATACGGCAGGAGGCCGAGGCCCTCGTCCAGGAGGCGCCCGACCTGGAACGCTGGCCGGCGCTGCGCGCGGCGGCCGAGGCCCGCCTCGAGAGCACGTCGATCAGCTGAGGTACCCCCGGCCCGGCCGCCGGGCGCGAAGGCCGGTCCTGTGGTCGACGCCGGAAGGACGGTGCCATGTCCGCCATCCGCCGGTGCTTCTTAACAGCGCGCCCTACCGACCGCCCAGGTCGGCGCCCTAAGATGCGAGTCGCGGATGGACTTGGATCATCTCCTCTGCTGGCTCCGGCACCGCTCCGACTGGGAGATCCTGGTCCCGGGCGTGCTCCCTCTCAACCTGGACGCCATCGCCTTCTGCTGGCACTGTGACCGCTGTCGGGGCCGCGGCGTGCGCGTCTTCGAGCCGAGGGCTCTGAGCGCCTGACGCCTCCCGGTCCGACGGGCCCCCTCCTCCCGCGGGCCCACCGGTGGTTCCTGACCCTATGCGAAGGCGTTTCAGGGGCGGCCGCGATGTTCAGTCGAGGTTCATCTCGTATATCTCGCCGAACTTGCGCCGCACGTAGTCGATCCAGGCGCGGGCCCCGATGGGTGCGCCCGTGGTGCGCTCCACGAGCTCGGTCGGAGTCACCGTCCGGCCCGGCCGGTGCACGTTTTCGGCCATCCACGCCTGGACCATGGTGAGGTCACCGCCCGCGACGCGGTCCTGGAGGTCGGGGACCTCTTCCTGGAGGGTCTTCATGAGCTGGGCGCCGATCACGTTCCCGATCGTGTAGCTGGTGAAGCTCCCGAGCGCGTCGCCGTGCGACCAGTGGACGTCTTGGAGGATGCCGTCCGCGTCCGGTGGCGGGGGCAGGCCCAGGTACTCCTCGACCTTCGCGTTCCAAGCCTCCCTGGCGTCGGCGGCCTGGAGGCGTCCCTCCAGGAGGTCGTTCTCGAGGTCGAACCTGATCATGACGTGGAGGTTGTACGTGAGCTCGTCGGCGTCGGTGCGGATGTAAGTGGGCTCGACCCTGTTCACGGCCCGGTAGAAGGCCTCGGTTCCCACCCCCGCCAGCTGAGCCGGGAAGGCCGCGCGAAGGTGCGTGAATTTGAAGCGCCAGTAGGCGCGGCTGCGAGCGATCAGGTTCTCCCAGAGCCGCGACTGCGACTCGTTGACGCCCGGCGAACTGGCGTGGAAGAGGAGCGTGCGCCCGAGGGCGGGGTCGATGCCCTGCCCGAACATCCCGTGCCCCGCCTCGTGCAGCGTGGAGAAGAAGCAGTCGGGCCAGTAGTCCTTCCTGACCCGCGACGTGATGCGGACGTCGCCGGGCCCGATCGTGATCGTGAACGGGTGGGCGGAGAGGTCGAGGCGGCCCCGCTCGAGGTCGTACCCGAGCTCCGCCGCCGCGCGCAGGGAGAAGACGATCTGCGCGTGCTGGTCGAACTCGCGCCGGAGGAAGGAGTCGTCCACGGCCCGGGGGCGCGCGGCGATCTGCCGGAGCATGGGCAGGACCGCCTCTTTGATCTCGGCGAAGATCGCCTCCACGGCCGTCGTGGTGATGCCCGGCTCGGTCCTCTCGAGCAGGGCGTCGTAGGGGCGCCGCTGGTAGCCGATGGCCTCCGCGATCCGCCTCGAGATGTCCACGTTGCGCGCCAGGTGCGGGGCGAACATGGAGAAGTCGGAGCGGCGGCGTGCCTCCACCCAGACCGGGCGGGCCTCCGCTCCCGCGCGGGCGATCTCCTCCACCAGCGAGGCCGGGATGCGGCGCTCGAGGTCGAAGTCCCGGCGCGTCACCCGGACCAGGGCCTCCTCCGGCGCGCCCGCCTCCCAGCCGCCCGGCCTCGCCTCCAGGCCGTCCAGGAGCTCGCCCACGCGCGGGGCGGTCAGCCTCTCGTGCGCGAGCCGCTCCAGCGTCCCCAGCTGGTCGACCCGCGACTCCAGCCCGCCGGGGGGAAGGTAGGTCTCCTTGTCCCAATAGAGGGCGGAAGCCGCCCCCTGGAGGTCTGAGACCTCCGCGTGGATCGTGCGTAGCTCGTCGAGCATCTGGTCCATCGGGAGATATTGTCGGGCAAGGTCCCTGGGGGAGACGCCCGCCACGGGACCCGAGGGGATCGCGTCATCTAGGATCACGCCCATGGAGGAGCTCTCCCAACTGCGGCTGACCGAGTACAGCCACGGTGCCGGTTGAGCCTGCAAGCTCAGCCCGGCGGAGCTGGGGCAGGTTCTTGACGCCCTCCCGCCGCTGACCGACCCGCGGGTCATGGTCGGCGCCGGGCAGGGGGACGACGCGGCGGTGTGGCGCCTCGACAAGGACAGGGCGCTGGTGGCCACCGTCGACTTCTTCACGCCCATCGTCGACCGGCCGCAGGACTTCGGCGCCATCGCAGCCGCCAACAGCCTCAGTGACGTTTACGCGATGGGCGGTCGCCCGCTGTTCGCGATGGCCCTCGTCGCCTTCCCCCGCGAGCGTCTGGCCACGGGCATGCTGGAGGCGATCGTGTCGGGAGGCGCCGCCAAGCTGGGCGAGGCGGGCGTCCCGGTCGTGGGCGGCCACAGCGTCGACGACCCCGAGCCCAAGTTCGGTTACGCGGTCGTGGGAGAGATCGACCCGGAGCGGATCCTGAAGGCGACGGGCGCGCGCCCCGGCGACCTCCTCTACCTGACCAAGCCGCTCGGAAGTGGGATCGTCGCCACCGCCCTCAAGCGGGGTCTCTGCCCTCCCGCCCTCGAGCGGGCGGCGACCGCCGTGATGGAGCACCTCAACCGGGCGGCCTCGGCGGCCATGGTCGCGGGGGACGCCACGGCGGCTACCGACGTGACCGGCTACGGGCTCTCGGGCCATCTCCTCAACATGGGCGTGGGGGCGGAGGTGGTGGTGGCGGACGTGCCCCTCCTGCCCGGCGTGCGGGACCTGGCCGCCCAAGACCTCTTCCCAGACGGGACCAGGCGCAATCTGGCTTCGGCCGAAGGGAGGGTCGACTGGGACGGCCTGCCCGAGGTCGATCGCCTCCTCATGAGCGACGCCCAGACCAGCGGCGGCCTCCTAGTGGCCCTCCCCGAGGCGGCGGCGCCGGAGTTCGAGGCGGCCATGTCCCGGGAGCCCTACACGGCGTCCAGGATCGGGATCGTGACCGATGGACCCGTTCGCTTCCGCGCTTGACCAGGCGGCGGCCATGCGGCGCGGCGAGGTCTCGCCGGCCGAGCTGCTGGACATGTACGCGGGGCGCGTCCGAGACCTCGACCCCGGCCTGAACGAGTTCGTCCTCATGACCGAGGAGCTGGCTCGGGAGCAGGCGGCCGCGGCCGTGCGCCGGCTGCGGGCGGGCGAGGGTGGCCCACTGTGCGGGGTGCCGGTCTCGGTCAAGGAGCTGGCCTTCCTGGCCGGTCACCGCTGCACGTTCGGCTCGCGGGCCTTCGAGGAGTTCGTCGCCCCCTGGGACGACTACCCGGTCGCGCGCCTCAAGGCGGAAGGGTGCGTCATCCTCGGCAAGACGAACGCGCCCGAGTTC